>PARL01000002.1 GCA_002711465.1 Fidelibacterota bacterium
CTCCATGATCTGAAAAATTTGCTTCCCCAATTACAAACAAACCTTTAAGATTACTCATTAAGTTGTAGTCTACCCATAATCCACCCATTGTATAATGTATTGCAGGATATATTCTCATTGGAGATTTATATGGATTCTCACCAGTGATTTGTTTGTACATATCAAATAGATTTCCATATTTAGATGCAACTGTAGATTCTCCCAGTCTATTGATTGCATCTTCAAAATCCAAATAAACTGCCAAGCCGGTTTCTCCTACACCATGGCCCATATCACACATTTCTTTTGCACGCCTAGATGCTACATCTCTTGGAACTAAATTTCCAAACGAAGGATAAATTCGCTCTAGATAGTAATCTCTTTCTTCCTCCGGAATATCTTTGGGATTTCTTTTGTCACCTTTTGCTTTAGGCACCCACACTCTTCCATCATTTCTTAAGCTTTCGCTCATTAATGTTAATTTGGATTGATGATCGCTTGATACGGGTATACATGTGGGGTGAATTTGACAAAAGCTTGGGTTAGCAAAAAAAGCACCTTTCTTATGTGCTCTCCAAGTTGCTGTAACATTACTTGCCATAGCATTTGTGGATAAATAAAATACATTTCCATATCCTCCAGTCGCAAGAACTACAGCATCAGCAAGGTGAGCTGAAATTGATCCATCAAGGATATTTCTTGTAACAATTCCTTTTGCTTGGCCATCAATTACTATTGTATCTACCATTTCTGTTCTGGCATGAAATTTCACTTTCTTTAAATTCATTTGTCTAGCTAAAGCAGAATATGCGCCTAATAGTAACTGTTGACCGGTTTGACCTCTAGCGTAAAAAGTTCTAGAAACTTGTGCACCACCAAAAGATCTGTTGTCTAACAATCCTCCATACTCTCTAGCAAATGGGACGCCTTGAGCAACGCATTGGTCTATAATGTTATTACTGATTTCAGCTAATCTATATACATTTGATTCTCTTGCTCTGTAATCTCCACCTTTAATTGTATCATAAAAAAGTCTAAAAATACTATCGCCATCATTTCTGTAATTTTTTGCTGCATTAATACCGCCTTGTGCAGCTATGCTGTGCGCCCTCCTTGGGGATTCATGAAAAGAAAAAGCATCTACATTATAACCTAACTCACCTAAAGTTGCACATGCGGATGCACCTGCTAAACCAGTTCCAACAACAATAACTTTATATTTTCGTTTATTAGCGGGGTTAACAAGTTTCATAGTAAATTTATGATTTGTCCATTTGTCTTTGAGTGGACCTTCAGGCTCATTAGAAGTTAACTGAGATTTGACTTCGAGCTTATCTTTTAATAACCCTAATGCAGAATCAAAGCTGGTTTGTTTAGAGCCATTTACTGGCTCAGCCTTTGATATGTATTTTACTCTACTATCAGATTGAGCACTTAAAGTGTAATACCAATAGTAAGAAGATGATCTCTTCTTAATCTGAAAAGTACCTTTTGGAATATCTGGGTTAGACTCTAAAAAGCCCTTAAAAAGATTTTCATTGTATCCAAAATCTTCTCTTTTATCATTAACATTCATTTCTCTCATACCTATAATTTACTTATTTTTTAATTAAAAACATACACGTTTTGCACGTTTGTTTAAAAAGTTTAATTCCTTCAGTTTTTCTTTCATCATAATTTAACATTAATATATTAAGGAGAAAAGTAATTTGTAGACAAAATAAAAAAATGTAGACAAGCTAATTTATAATGCCAAATTGTATTCCTAAAATTACAATTATAAAACCTGCGGGTATTATTGCCCAAAATAAAAGAGCCACATACTTTAAAATTCCTTCTCTGTATTTCAAGGGCACTCCAAAAGTTTTGAAAATTGATAAAAAACCATGTTTTAAATGAGTAGATATCAATAATATTGCAGCAATGTAAATAACTGCTGTTGGGGTGTGGCCCAAAAAACCAAATTTATCTAATAACATATAATCATAGAAATTTGCATCTTTGTCCAACAATTGAAATGTATACCAATAATATCTTAAATGAATCACAAAAAAGAATAATATTATTAATCCAGACCAAATCATTGTTTTAGATGATCTGGGGGCAGTATCTGCAGACACTGCATATTTGCCATTATTTGCCCTTTTATTTCTTATTGTGCTGTATATTGCATTCACTATATGTAAAAGTATTATTCCAACTAACCCAAATTCTAGAATTCTTACTAACAAATGAACACTTTTAAGAAAACTAACCATACTATTAAAATTTTCTTGGCCAGTAAATAATACTAAATTGTTAAATAGGTGAAATAGCAAAAACACTGACAGTGCAAATCCTGAAAATGCAATTTGAATCTTTTGCCCTATTGATGAAAAAAGAAATCTAAACATTTTTTAAAACTTTCATTTAAGGGTGTACTTCAATCTTGATATAAACTGATTAATGATGTGTGATAATTTGACTATAGCACATTTTTTTATATTAATATTTATTTCTCTCATAGTGATAATTTAATATAAAAATATTAACGAGAAAAGTATTTTTGTAGACAAATAAATAAAATGTAGACAATTTTTGCTATAATTTGCCTAGAATGGAATATCGTCGTCTGAAAATTCGTTATTTTTTGTTGAATCAAGGTCTGGATTTAAATTAGACTCTGGCATGCTTTCAGGCGTAGGATCTGGAGATGCAACGCTCTCTTGTCCATAAGCTCTAAGAGCCACCTGTTGCAGCTCATCTCTCAGGTCTTTATCAGCAAAAACTGTGTCATAATATTCTCCGTCTTTTCCTTGCATGCTTGGCATGCCAACAAATAATCCGCTAATACCTTCAACCAATTTGAAGCCCTTTATTACAAATCCATCTGAGGTTTTCAAATCAAAAAATGCTCTGAGCTTGCCCCATTGCCCCTTATTCATTCTTTCTATTTCCAATTTTTTCTCCTTTAATTTTTTTGCTACTAAAAATATATATCTAAATTTAATGCATTTATGTACATTATAGCACACAAATCTAATCAAATATATATAATAATAAAATATGAAATACGTTTATTTATTTGGAAAAAATATTAATGAAGGTGATTCTAGTAAGATAGATTTACTTGGAGGAAAGGGTGCTAACTTAGCTGAAATGTCTTCATTGAATATACCTGTCCCGCCTGGTTTTACAATTACCACTGAAGTATGTAATCTCTTTCTAAAAAATTATTCTCTAAAAAAATCAATAAAATATGATATTTCAAAAGCACTGAAATTGGTTGAAAAAAGTATTTCAAAAAAGTTTGGAGATATAGAAAATCCGCTTCTTTTATCTGTGAGGTCTGGTGCCAAAATTTCTATGCCTGGCATGATGGAAACCGTATTAAATATTGGCTTGACTAGTAAAACAATACCTGGCTTAATTAAAAGGACTGGAAATTCTAGATTTGTTTACGATTCATATAGAAGGCTGATAATGATGTATGCAGATGTGGTGATGGAAAAAGCAGAGCAAAAAAATGATATCAACATTAGAGAAAAACTTGAGCATATTTTAGATCGGTATAAAAATAAAAGATCCATAGTGAACGATTTTGATTTGACAACTGAAGATTTAAAATTTTNAATAGATAAATTTAAATTNAATATTAAAAAATACTTAAAAGTAGATNTTCCTGATTCTCCTGAAGAACAATTATGGGGTGCAATTGAAGCTGTGTTTAAATCTTGGAATGGTAAAAGAGCTNTACAATACAGAAATATAGAAAATATTCCTCACGATTGGGGTACTGCTATCAATGTTCAAAGTATGGTATTTGGAAATCTTGGAGAAACATCCGCAACTGGTGTAGCATTCACAAGAAATCCNTCAAATGGCGANAATAAAATTTATGGTGAATGGCTTCAAAATGCTCAAGGNGAAGATGTGGTTGCTGGCATAAGAACNCCTTACCCAATTAACGAAACAAGCAAAACTCTAAAAACTAATAAAAATATTACCCTACAAAAAATGTGGCCAAGAATTTATGATAAATTATTAAAAATTAAAAATGTACTTGAGAAGCATTACAAAGAAATGCAGGACGTTGAATTTACAATTGAATCAGGGACATTATGGATGTTGCAAACTAGAACTGGAAAAAGAACTGGTGAAGCTGCAATTAAAATAGCTATTGAAATGAATGAGGATAAATTAATCTTACAAAAAGAGGTGCTAGATAGAATATTATCAAAACACATAGATGAAATAATGCATCCTAAAGTTGACCCAAAATTAGAACAAATAAATGAAGCGATTGCTTCTGGCTTACCAGCTAGTCCAGGTGGAGCAACAGGTCAAATTGTGTTCACGGCTGATGATGCTGAAAAATGGCATAAAAAAAACAAAAAAATAATTTTAATAAGACATGAAACCTCACCTGAAGATGTACAAGGTATGCATGTGTCGCAAGGTATTATAACCGCTAAAGGTGGCATGACATCACATGCTGCTTTAGTGGCACGGGGCTGGGGCAAAGCATGTATTGTTGGATGTTCAGATTTAAATATTGACTTGAAGAATCAAACCGTCAAAATAAATAATATAACTTACAAAAAAGGTGATTGGTTTACTATGAATGGCACGGAGGGATTTGTATATGATAAAAAATTAGATTTAGTTAAATCTAATTTTATTAATAATAAATATTTCCTCAAATTAATGAATCTAACAAATAAATATAAAAAATTAATTATTAGGACTAACGCAGATAATCCAAAAGATGCTAAGCTTTCAAAAAAATTAGGTGCTCAAGGTATCGGTTTATGTAGAACAGAACACATGTTTTTTGAAAAAAAGAGAATAAGAAGCGTTCAAAAAATGATTTTATCAAATTCTTCCGTGGATAGAAAAGGTGCAATAATGGAATTATTGCCATATCAGAAAAGAGACTTTTATCAAATTCTTAAAGAGATGGCGCCCAACCCAGTTACAATTAGATTGTTAGATCCACCATTACATGAATTTTTGCCTTCTCTTAAAAATGAAAAGCTAATTAAAAATCTTGCTAAAAATATGCAAATATCATCTAAAAATATTAAAAATCGTATTATTGATCTATTTGAAATAAATCCNATGTTAGGTCATAGNGGATGTAGGCTTGCTATTTCATANCCTGAAATNACTGAAATGCAAGTTGAAGCNATTTTAAGTGCATGTGCAAAATTAATAAATAAGGGAATTAAACCTAACCCAGAAATAATGATTCCACTTGTTGGTACAATTGGTGAATTTGAAAATCAACGAAAAATAATATTTAGCATTGCAGATAAATTAAATGAAAANTATAATATTAAAATTAAATATAAAGTGGGCACAATGATAGANTTGCCTAGGGCTTGTTTAGTCGCAGATGAAATTGCTAAAAAGGCAGACTTTTTCTCCTTTGGAACAAATGATTTAACTCAAACAACTTTTGGTTTTTCAAGAGATGATATTGGAAGTTTCATTCAAGACTATTTTGATAATAATATAATTGTTGAGGACCCATTTAAAACAATTGATATAAATGGTGTGGGGCAACTTGTAAAATTAGCGACCGAAAAAGGTCGAGAGGCTAAACCAAAAATAAAAATTGGAATATGTGGTGAGCATGGGGGAGATCCAAAATCGATTTATTTTTTTGATGATATAAAACTTGACTATGTAAGTTGTTCACCTTATAGAGTACCAATTGCTCGCCTTAGTGCAGCTAAAAATTCAATTAGAAATAATAGTGCATAAATGTTACATTAATCACAAAAGAGTTTGAAAAGAAATAGTAATTTTGATAACTTTATTTATATAACTTGGGAGAACTAATGAAAAAAATATTTATTTTTATTTATATATCATCCTTATTGTCAAGTAATACATCCAACAATTCACCATTAAATGAATTTGTTCCTTATTATCAAAACAATACGACAGTTAATAAAGATGTTTTTGGATTGATTTGGAAAGAAGCAATGAAAGCAAAAAATTTATACAATCAATTACAATCTAGGAATGAATTTATTAATAACTTAGCATCAACAGCTCCCAGATCAGAATTTATTGTAAATGTCGATATTTCTCCGGAACTTGCTTTAGCAAATCCAGAAGGACAAGTTTTTCTATCAACAGATGGTCAAAATACATGGCAAAGTGCGTTAGCAACACCTATGACAGATGAGGGTTATGAAAACACATGGCAAAGTACAATAAATAACAATGGCGCACAAGATGTGTCATGGTATGTTTCGGCCGCTGTAGACTCTGAACCTTTAGGTTTTGATTATGGTAGGATTATTGTATCTCAAACTCCTTACAATGATAGTGGTGCATTTCCACCTCCAAATGGGTATTATGCATTATTAGCAGAAGATGAAACTGGAGACACAAATTCTGGTCAAGATATTACTAATCTCAGGGGTACTTATAATGAAAGTAATGCATACGTATCTATGGGAATTAATGGAGGTTGTTGTGATGAGGGTGGTTTTTTTGGTCCATGGTATTTATATGGTGTAGCAATAGTTAATCCTGAAGCAGAGAATGCGGTAGCCTACGCAATCGGTTATGCTGATGGTGCCTTTGGTCAATTAACATCGGGAGTATATAAAATAACTGGTGACTTACAAACAGGTGAAGTTGATAACTTTGAATTAATAGGTAATGTAGATGTAAATACAAATGGAAATAATATGCAGGCTACAACTGCACTAAACACAATAGTCAATGATTCAGACTGGGGTACGTGGCCCAACTCTTTTCAAGGATATATTATGTTAGGTGTCACTGTGCAGGCTGGATTAGATGGGTTAGATATAGCAATAGAAATAAAAGATCAAACTGCGCCAGGTCTAGCACTATTAACCACTCAAACCCAAAGTGGAAATATTGATTGTGAACTTTCTAATTTAATATTTGATGGACCTAGTAACTCTTTTAAAGTTGACTATATTGATCAAGAAGGAAATTTACCTTGGTTTAAACAATTTCAAATCTGCGCACAAGATGATGGTCCCTGTTTCTATTTTGGAGACATGTTCGCTATAGAACACAATTATTTAGAGGGCACAACATTTAGCCATATGTTGCCTGATCAAATTAATGATGCCTCTGGAGAAGCGTTGGCTGATGGAGACTACTTGGCTAAGGTATGGTTCGCAGATGGTGAAGTGGGAGAATATCAAATATCAGAAAATATTATGATTATTAATGGGCAAATTGTAAGTGATGAAGATCCCTGTCAATTTTTAGGAGACGTTAATAACGATGGAAATCTTAATGTTCAAGACATTGTGCTAACAGTAAATAATGTGTTGTGTTTAGATGGCGGAGAGTGCTATGATTTTTGTGGCGATATGAATCAAGATAATATACTCAATGTATTGGATATAGTCATTCTGATTGACATAATTTTAAACAATTAATAATAAAAAAAGGAGATCTGTTGATCTCCTTTTTTTTATAAAGTTATATGATACAACTTACTCGAGTTCTTCTTGCCCAAAGATATCATCCATACTAAACTGACCATCATCAACTAAAGTTCTGGCTAATGCAACTAACTGTGCTCTAGCAGATCTTATGTCTTTTTTTGAAATTGGCTTATCTATAGGTGTGAACATTGCTTGTTTTCTTTTTGGTAAATATGCAACTATCGTATTAGTGACCTCTTCATCATAGCTACGTAATGCTTTGGCTAAATTATCTGGATCAACATCTGGATTCATCCAAAAATCTTTCATTAAATGTTCTGGCATATTTAGCAAATCTTCAAATGTTAAATAATACTGTTTAATGTCATTATATAATTCTACATCATCTACTTGAATTTGATCTAAATATTGTTGTGCTTCATCTGCGTCCATCTGAGATAATATTTTTGCCATACTTTCTCCTCCACCTCTTGAAAATTCTTTCGGTGCTGGTAGAAATGCAACTTTTTGTTTTAAATCATTCGCAATTGTAACTACAGCCTCTAATGGTATGTTATCTAAATTTCCAATCTCCATAATAATTTCATTTTTTTGGAGAGGGTCTTCTATTCGGCTAAAAAAGTTTTGTTTTTTTGCATCATCTACCTGATCAACTGCTAGTGCAATTACTCGACTTGACTCATTTGCTAGTAAATAAAAAAATTGTTCATTGTTTAATTTATTTAAAAATTCAAATAGTGCCTCGTTACTTTCTTTTTCAGGGTTCTTATTTTGATTTGAAAGTAACTTAAAGTAAAATTCTTCTAACACTTCTTTCTTAATGGAAACTGGGATATTTTTTAATTCTTTAGATCTAATTCTGATTTTAAGTAAATCAGATTCTGTCATGTCATTAAACAATGTCAATGCTAAAGATTCACCTAGCATTTGAAAAAGAAGTCCAGCCTTATCTAAGCCTGATAAATTATTAATAGTAGTCATCTATTTACTCCTTCGTTTCTTCTTGTTGGTTATCTGCATCACCTTCATTGTTTTCTCCGCTATCGTCAAGCCAATCTTTCACAATTTGAGATGCTCCCTGTTTTTGACCAACGCTCATTTTAACTGCGGATTGTCTAATGTTTTTTAAATCTGATTGTATAACACTATCGTCAGCATATGCAGTTGTGGGGCTAGTTTTAATACCGCGCGATATATCTTCTGATGTTTGATTGCTAATATTTACATCTTTTGCAATGTCAACTTTTGAATTGATTTCCTCAGTATTATTTTGTTGTAATTTTTCTTTTGTTTCTTGACCCTTAGGCTTTAAATAAACAGTTTTAGGTCCTTTGTTGAAAAATGATAGTATTACTAATAGAATAACAACACCTATTAAAATGAATAATACAATTAACATATATCTATTATTCTCAAATTGATTCTCTATATTTTTTTCAACAATTCTTGAGTTTTCTTGCATTGCTGTTTGAGCTATTTCTTTTTGACCCATGGTAGTATTCATAATAATAGAAGAGTCTCTTGAAATAATTCGATCTTGTAAATTCATTAATTTATTGGATAATTCAGACGAGGCATCTTTTTCTTCTTGAAGGTTTCTTTCTAGATAATCAATCATCCACTGATGTTTTTCTGATCCATACCCATCGGAATTCATGCTGTCTGTTAACTTATCTAATTGGTCCATTAAATAAGAAATGTTATCTTCAATAATATTGATATCTTCTGAATCAACACTGCTGCTGATATTTTCAGGAGTGTTATAAGAACCGCTAGATTGAGTACTATTTTTTGAAAACTGAGTTCTTTGAAACTGAATACAATTTTCACACTCAGCTAACCAATCCATTGTTTTGAATAAAAACGGTCTAATATTATTTTGAGCATCTATGATATCAAGATCATAGTCAAGCCAAACTGTGATATCTTGAATTTGAACTCTGTAATCATTTGTATTAATTGTATTGCTAGTGCCATTTTTTTGCGGTACAGCTGGTAATATACCTTCAAGTTGTAGTGCCCCAAAAGATTGATTAGTATTGCTGTTAGTATTACCATTTGGGCTAATGAGAGATACATTGGTTGTAACTGCAAACTTATTTATATCATAAATTTTACTTATTACGTTGACAACTTTTTCTTCGAGATTAGTTTCTATTTCAAGTTTAGTAGCCATTTCTCTATTGCTCAAAGATAAAGTGGATGCAATAGTTAAGCTTGATAGTAAAATTGCTATCATTAGATTATTGATATTTTTAATAAACATTTTTTTCATTGTTATCTCCATTATAACTCAATTAATTTTTTGCAAAAATAATTTTTACTCTTCTGTTTTTATTTCTTTGTTCAGCAGTTTGGTTTAATCTTTCAATATCATCGTTTGTAAAGTCATCTGATTTTACCTCATTCCACGAAACGCCATAGGGCCAAAATTCACCATAGCCTGCAGCAACTAATCTGTTTGGTCTGATTCCCATTGGATGCCATTTGCTACCACGACCATTACATTTAGTACAATCTTCCTTAGCGTTCCAATCGTCAACATCACATGATTCATCAGATAAACAAAAACCTTCACTAGTTAAAACCTCAACTACTTGTGATGCTCGTGAGGCGGATAAGTGCCTGTTCGTGCCCCAAACTTCAATTGCTTTAATATTAGGATTTTTATGATAAGGCTGATCGGGCTTTATAGGTTCATTGTCAGAATGACCTTCAATTATAACTGTTCTCTTNTCATAAGGNTGNCTAATAACTTTATCTTTTATTTGAACTAATACTCTTTTAAAGTCTTCTCTCAGNTCTGAACTTAAAGANGGAAAACATATGCTNCCGTTCAATTCTAATATCACACCTCTGGGATCACTAGAAACTGTTGCTTCTTCATCAATATCTAAACTGTCAATAATGTCTTCTAAAGTTTCTTTAATCTCACTTATAGATAATCTAGGTTGGGAATTGCCTCCTGANCCTGTNCCNTCTAANNCTCCNCCTGNTCCTGCTTTTACAGCATTTTCATTCATCGCATCTTCCATAGCAGATACTTTTACTGGGTCTATTGTGGACATAGAAAATAATAATACAAAAAAAGCAAATAGAAGTGTCATCATGTCAGCAAAGGTTGCCATCCAAATTGGAAGGCCTTCTTCTACTTGTTCTTCTTTTTTCTTNTTTATATCATCAGCCATATTATTCTTCTTCAGATTTTCTTAATGCTGGAGGTATATATGAGTTTAATACATCACGAATGACTATCGGATGTTTCTTTTGATGAATTAACATTAATCCTTCAATAACTAGTTCTCCACAAACTGTATTCTCTTTGTTTCTAGAATTAATTTTTTCTGCAAAAGGCAAAAATAATAAATTTGCAAGAACGGCTCCATAAAAAGTGGTAATTAATGCTATTGACATAGATTGGCCTAATTGTGCCGCCATATCTCCACCATCTGAACTTCCCATGCCTAATAACATCATAATCAAACCAATTAATGTGCCAACCATACCAAAAGCGGGTGAATATGTTCCCAAAGTTTTCATTAAGCCTGCTTCAGCAGCCTCTCTTCTTTCACGATATTCTTCTCTAGTTTGCATGATATCTTTTAAGTCATCTAATGGTAATCCTTGTGTTATAAAAACCACTCCATCTTTTAAAAATCTATTATTAAGATTATTTGCTTGTGATTCGAGTGACTGTCTGTCTTTTCTATATGCTTCTCCAAGAGATACAATGTCATCTACAACTTTATCTAATTCAAAAGCAGGTTTTTTAAAAACAAATCCAATCAAACCAAATACTCTTTTTACTTCATTTAATCTAAAAGCAATTGCTGTTGCTGACAATGTGCCACCAAGAACAATCATTAAACTTTCTAAGTTCCAAAAATTGCTTATGGATAGTCCATAACTCAATCCGGCAAGAAACATTGATCCGCCAATTAATCCAATGCCTAATATTAGGCCTACTATAGTTGCTATATCCATAAAAAGCTCCCTTTAATTATCAATAGAAACAGGTCTTAATTTGTTTTCTTTTAACGCATTTAACATGTCCCGAACTTCTGTATATTCAGGATCTAATTTTAAAGCAATATTCCAATTTAAAGTTGCTCGGTCTATTTGATTTAATTTATAATAAATAGAGCCTTTTCTTGCATACGCTACTGCTATGTTAGGTTGCAAGGCTATGGAATTATCTATTTCTGATAAAGCCTGCTGGAAATCGCCTTGATAGTATAGTCTTAAAGAACGTGACATATGCCTCATTGCTTCGTTTTGTGTTGAACTATTCAATTCGGCATTTAAAATCATGTTATTAAGACTGTCTTTGTAAAAGTGATTGTTTAATTTTAGTTCAACATTTTTTGCTGAAACATTATTGATGTCTTGTAATAAAATTTCAATAGAATCTTTCAGTGAATAAATGTATTGTCCTGCATTATATAACGATGAATCAACACGACCGTTAATGAAAAGTACGGGATAGTTTTGAGAAATTTTTTGTGTTTTTCTGCTTCTAATTTTAGGAATTTTGGCAGTTATGCCTACTGTAAGAGCTGGTGCATCTTGAATTAGCGGCGCTCTGTCGTCTTCATTAGTAGATGATTGATTTGAAAATTCATTTAAATTTTCCAGATGTGTAATGCCTAAAGAAATCTCGTATTCTTCAGTTACAGGAAATTTCAATCCTATATTAATCCCTTGTGCTACAAACTCAGTAATAAAATCCATGCCACCCCAATGTTTTAAAAATGGTGTATTTAGTTTAAATGCTGCATATAATCCAAGCGTTGAAGAAGAATCGTTTTGTGATCCAGAATTTGAAGAATGGGGGTCATAAGCCATTTTTCCAGTGCCCATACCAATTAATGTAGACAAATTATAATTTGCTGATGATATTGTGTTGGAAAAATTTATAAAAAATGAGAGGTCTTTTACATTAATCAAATCATTTGAAAGTAAAACATCATGAACCCCTCCTGTAATAGTAGATCTTCCAGTAGTATATAGGGGAGTATGAAAATGAAATCCAAACTCATCATTAGTTTGATACATTTCTGTTTTATCAATGCCTGTATATGGTAGCATAATATAACTTAATCCAAAACTGGTGCCGTTAAGGTAAGTTTTATTATAAGCAAAGCCAGAACTATGGCTAATGATGTCTCCTATGCTTGTAATTTCTGAAGCCATTGTAATAGTAAAAAGTTGATTTTGATTTTTTTTATCTATATCAGATATTCTCATTAAGGCTCCGGGTCTTAAAGCAGAAACTCTACTGTTGCTTACAAGAACTCCAAAAAATAATATAAAAATTAGTATGTATGATTTTTTATTCATTATTTAATTAAGTTTATTTTTTCTATTTCGAATGATAAAATTTCATTATAATCAGAATTAGGATAATTTTTCTTAAGATAAATTAAACAATTTAAAGATTCAGTAAGTAAATTTAATTTTAAAAAAATCTTTGATTTAAGATAAATAAGATTGTCTGATACAATTTGTTCATTAATAGGCTCCATAAGACTCAGCGCTTCATTATAAAAACCTAAAGAATAATAACAGTCTATATATTCATATGATACATTAATCAACTCTTCTGAATTAATTTTTTCAAAATGAAATATCGCGCCTTCATAATCCATGTCATAATATTTTTTTAGTCCCTCGACTCTGTGATATGTTGAGGCCTGTAGGTCGTCTATGTAGTAATTTGGTGAAAAATCAGTAATCCCTACTCCTAAGTCCCAATAAATTTCTACAGAAAAAATTCCAGAAAAAAATATAACTAATATCATAAGTTTATTCATAAAAATCCCATTCAATTTGATAACTGTAACCAATAAAATTACCTATGTCGTTGGGAATGATTAGCTTAAAGTTGGCAATTGCTCCTGGTTCAATACTAGAATTAGATATTATGCCTGAGTTTTTAAATACATGAGAAGAGCCAGTGGCATAGGTTGTAAGAGTTTCAATGTCTCCCTGAAAATTTTTTCTTAAGATGAAATCAACTCTTACTAAATCTGCTCTTTGTGTTCCTATGTTTTTTAATTCTCCTTCAAATATAGTATTGCCTGATTTATCTTTACTTTCTTTAATATCTTCAATCAATATAACAGATGCAGAGGAGAGCATTTGTCTTTGCTTAATTAGGTCAGCATCAGAAATAATCTCTTCTTTTTCGTCTTGTGAAATTTCGATAACTTCTGTCATACGGTCTTCCTCATCAAGAACTGTAATGTTTTCAACAATACGTACAACGCTAGAGCGATCTAATGTTAAATTTCCTATTAAAGTTTCTACAAATATTTCTGTATCATTTTGTGATAGAATTTTACAAAAAATAGAACTTCCATTATTTAGTATAATCTCTTTGCTATAAACATCAAAAGGGTCGGCGTATAAACTACTTTTTACATCTAGTTCCATTAATTGGTCTTTTAAATAATTAATTTCAGAATTTAATTTTTTTATCTGGTAACTTAATTCTTGATCAGCAAAGTCCGAATTATTCGTTTCTTTTAACGTGTTTTTTGTTTCGACACTTGGTTTTTGTTCGTTGATACTTTCAATGTTTTTCTTGCCCGAACACCCAAAGAAAATTGTAGTTATTGCAAAAACAAAAACATGTAATTTTACTAATTTATTTAACATTATGATCCTACTCACTTTATTTGTTATTAAAATTAAGGAATGAAAGGTAAAAAAGTTTGTTTTGATAGTCCAACAAATATTTAAATTTAAATTGTGTTACTTTGTTTAAATTATACAATATATTGTATATATGCATATTATTGTAATATAATCAATTATATTTTATTAACATTTATTAAATTATTAGCGTTTATTAAAACTTATTTAAAGTAATTTATGAAATTAAAACTATTAAAATCGAAAATTCACAGAGCAACCGTAACAGATGCATGTCTAGATTATGAAGGATCTATAAGTATTGATAAAGATTTGATGAAAAAATCGGGCGTTCTAAATTATGAAAAAGTTCATGTATTAAATGTTACGAGTGGTTCGCGTTTAGAAACATATGCAATTCCTTCAGATAAAAAAGGTGACATTTGTATAAATGGTGCAGCAGCGCACTTGGTTAATCCTGGTGATTTAGTTATAATTGTATCATATGCATTGATGAGTGAGAAAGATGCACAAACACATAAACCGACCGTTATACTTCTAGATGAAAACAATAATGTAAAATGAAAATTTCAGATATTCAGAAATTAAAGGGTGGTTCATCATCATTTTGCACCGTAACTGCCTATGATTATCCAACAGCCAAAATAATTGACGACATAAACATTCCATTAGTTTTAGTGGGCGATAGTGCATCCATGGTTGTTTATGGATACAATGATACGACGCAAATCACAATGGATGAAATGATTTTAATTGCTAAAGCTGTTAGAAGAGGGATAAAAAAATCATTTCTTGTTGGTGATATGCCATTTATGTCTTATCAGCCATCTGTCGAAGATGCTATTAAAAATGCTGGAAGATTTATTAAAGAATCACAAATGGATGCAATCAAGCTCGAAGGGGGTATTGAATATTTACCTCAAATAAAAAGTATTATTCAAGCTGGAATTCCTGTAATGGGGCATATTGGCCTTAAACCCCAATCAATTTTAACTGATTCTGGATATAAAATTCATGGCAAAAAATTTGATGATGCTTTGAAAATTTATGAAGATGCTCTTGCGCTTGAGCGTGCAGGTATTTTTGCGTTAGTTTTAGAGGGTGTACCTGAAGAACTTGCAAAATTAATCACAGAATCACTTCAGATTCCAACAATTGGTATAGGTGCTGGCAGATATTGCGATGGACAAATACAAGTGTTGCATGATCTTATAGGATTGTTTGGAACTCAGGTTCCAAAACATGCTAAATCATATGTTGATTTAAAAAATATCATTTCTAAATCACTATCTACATATCAAGAAGAGGTGTTGCAACAACAAATGCCCTCAAACGCTCAAATTTATAACATGAATGAAACAGAATTAGAACAGTTAAAAAAAGCAATTGAAAATTTATAAAACCATTAGCGAATTTGTAGCTTGGCGTAATAATAGCATTGCTGAAAGCATTGGTTTTGTGCCTACCATGGGTGCTTTACATCAAGGACATTTGTCATTAGTACGCAATTCTAAACAAAATAATGTAATTACCGTAGTATCAATTTTTGTAAATCAATTACAGTTCTCCCCCAATGAAGACTTTGAAAATTATCCACGTAATGTTAATGAAGACTTAAATTTATTAGAAAAAGAGGGTGTGGATGTCGTTTTGTTGCCAACTCATAATGAATTGTATGGTGTTGATTATGGGTTTACTATATCTGAAAACATTTTATCAAAAAAATTAGAAGGGCAATCTAGACCTGATTTTTTTAATGGCGTTTGTACAATTGTATGTAAACTTTTTAATATAGTATTGCCAACACAGTCTTTTTTTGGAATGAAAGATATTCAGCAATTAATAATTATTAAAAAATTAGTTAAGGATCTAAATTTTAATGTGGAAATTGTTAGTTGTGAAACAGTTAGAGAAAATAATGGTTTGGCTATGAGTTCGAGAAATCAATATTTAAGTGATTTAGAAAAAGATGAGGCATCACAAATATACCATTGTTTAAAACAAGCCAAAATAATGGTGGAAGAAAAACAAACTTATTCAACTATTATAAAAGATTTTAAAATTAATATTGAAAAAAATCAAGAAATGAAAGTAGACTATGTTTCTATAGCAAACCTTAATACATTTGACGAATTTAATGATCATGAGGATATAAAAAAAACTGATGTAGTTATAAGTTGTGCTGTTTTTTTTAAAAATGTAAGATTAATTGATAATATTGTAGTTTTATGAAAACAACAACATTAATTATAGGTCTAATTGTTTTGTCTGGATGTTTTAAGTCTTCATGGTCAAAAGAAGATAAGGCCGCATTTATGGTGGATTGTCAAAACGCTGGCCAATCATATGATTACTGTCTTTGTTCTTTGGTGTGCTTGGAAAGTGATTTTAAATCATATTTCCAAGCACAGAAAAATCTAGCAACATTTTCAAATCAGTCCGCCATAAATCAATGTGTTAATTCATGCTTTGATAAATAATAGTGTTAATAGCAGCCAGTTAATTATCTAAAATAATATCAAGTATTATAACAAGATCTGTCACATTTATTAAACCATCTAAATTAACATCTCCGCATTCAAGGTACTGATCAGTACTATTATCAATAATAGCATTAACCAATATAACCACATCTACAATATTGATGGTGCTATCTCCATTAACGTCACCAACACATGAATTTGACTCAATAGTAAAGGTACGTGAATATCCTTCATTTCCGTCTTCTAGTGTATAAGAAAAAATCTCCTCAGAATTAGAATTATATATAGTCCATATATCTCCATTCCATCCATCTCCGAAAGTATCAAATGCATATAAGAAATAGTCTCCTGGATCTAATGTAATTAAATTTTCATATGGTGATCCACCAGATAAAATTATTTCACCGTTTTGTTCATTAACTAAATCCCAAGATGTTTCGGATTGCCATGAGCCTCCATTGCATGAAACATAATAAGCATTGTCTCCGAATTGGCATGATCCATCATCTATGTTTGCTTCAGGGTCGTAATTCTCAGCAAACGGGTTAGTGCAACCTTCAATACCTATATCAAAAGATAGATACCATTCAAAAGGAACATTGCTTTGATTATATTGATCAGAAGATACTATGAGATATTCACCAGCTGGAACGCTAACATAAATATACGATTCACCCCAGTATGTGCAGTCTGGGCATTCTCCAAATTCACTCGAACCCCAATCATCGTTATATGCAACATAGTTACCACCATTTCCATCTATATCGACATCTTCACATGATGAATATAAAAAGAACTTCGTATCTATGCCTGCACCCGCGGTTGAAATAGTAAGAAAGCCTGCGCTTTCAAGGGTTGTTGTAAAAAACTCATCGTGACCAGAAGATGTGTTCATTCCTTCACTTGCTGTAATAGGGTTTTCACAAGAATTACATTCTGTTTCATCGTAAGCACAGTCGCCATTTGGACAAGTAATATATCCTTCATCCTCACATGAAACTAAACACAAACCCTCCTCTTCACAAAGGGAGCAATCATATCCATAATTACTCTCTATTTCAGGACAAGTGTATATATCAATATACGTTGCACAATCAGTGTCTGCGCAAGTTTGAATTGGACAATCAGAAATATCTTCAGCGCACGAGCCGTCCCAACATTCTACCAAACCGTTACCTGCGCAAGTAAACGGACATGTGTTGTCAACACAACAATCATCGTTTGCGTCAGGGTCTGGATCTAAACACTCAGAATTACACGCAGCCCAATCGGCATCAGTATCACAATCATAAGTATTGTCAGTGCAAGTAGAACCACAACAATCACCGCCATCCCATCCACATTCTTCTGTGTTATTTATGGTGTCACAATATCCATCAGATATCCAACTTTCATTACATTCTCTGTTGCCGTTCGATTGTTTTTTTGCATATTGGTGTTTTCCTTCTTTAATAATGTTGTTTTTTTCAATTTTATATGCATCATAATCTGTTTGATCAATGCCAGAATATATAAGTGTAAAGAGTAAAATTGTATATAAATAAGTTGTTTTCATGATGGCTCTCCCAGTGAGTTTATAGTTTATATAATTTATTTTTTAAAATTGACAAAATCAAGATGAATGTCAAGGTTGCTTTTTTTAATAGTTTCTATGATGTTTTGCAAATCATCTATTTTCTTTCCTGTAACCCTTAATTGCTCTCCTTGTATTTGTGATTGTACTTTAAACTTTAAATCTTTTATAAGAGTGTTTATTTTTTTTGCATTTTCTTTTGAAATACCTTCTTTTAGTTTAATGGTTTGTCTTACAGACATGCCTGTAGCATTTTCTACAGTTTGAAAATCAAAAATTTTAATAGAAAGCCCTCTGTTTATTGACCTGTTTTGCAATATGTCTGTGGTTGCTTTAAGAGCCATTTCATTTGCAGCTTCAATAATAATATGCTTTTCATTTTTATTAAATTTAATGCTACAGTTTTGGTCTTTTAAATCATATCGGGTCATAACCTCTCTAGATGTAATGTTAATTGCGTTATCTAATTCTTGAGTATTATAATTACTAACTATGTCAAATGATGGCATGTTATTCTCCTTTTTATGATTCTATGTAATGACAACCTTTGCTAATTCTGTCTTCAAGTGCAGAACTTGTAATGGCGACTGCTACCTGAACTCCATTTCTAACCCCTATAATTTCTGGTGTTAATTTAGAGGTTTGATAATATTTTTCCACGTCATATTGAAGATTTCTTAATATGTCTTGGGCCCTATGAAGACGTTCGCGTGTTCTCACAAGCCCAACATAATTCCACATTGTATTTTTAATGGTTAACCAGTCCTGATTAATAAGTGCTGGGTCAATTGGGACGTTTTCTTCTTCCCAATTCTTTGTTTGTGGCGTATGATAAACTGTGGTGTCTGCTGCTGCATTTTTGCCTGAAATATGACCCCACACCAAACATTCTAATAATGAAGTGCTTGCCAATCTGTTTGATCCGTGTACACCTGTGCATGCTACTTCACCTATTGCATATAGCCTTTTGATTGAAGTTTCTCCATTTAAGTTGACTGAAACCCCTCCGCAACTATAATGTGCAGCAGGCACTACGGGAATTTGCTCTTTTGTTATATCTATACCATTGTTAAAACAGTATTCATAAATATGTGGAAATCTGTTTTTAATCCAATCTGATTGTTTATGAGATATGTCTAAATAAACACAGGTGTGATTAGTTTTAATTAAAGTGCTGTGTATTGCTCGAGCTACTACATCGCGCGGTGCAAGTTCTTCATTTTTGTGAAATTTCTTCATGAATTGTAAGCCGTTTACATCGTACAATTTAGCGCCTTCTCCTCTTAGTGCTTCAGAGATTAAAAATCTACCTTTGTTATGATATAGCGCAGTAGGATGAAACTGAATGTAGTGTAAATTGACGCATCTTGCTCCGGCTCTCCATGCCATTGCTATTCCGTCTCCTCTTGATTCCATGGGATTAGTTGTATGAAGATACGTTTGCCCTAGTCCTCCTGTTGCTAAAATAGTTTGGTTTGCAAACACTTTACATGTTTTGTTGTTTAGATTATTCAATAAAACAGCTCCGAAACAACTGGGAGCTTTATAGATATCGCTTGTGTCTACAGAGTGGTGGGAATAAGTTAGTAGGTCTATTGCAGTATGATTTGTATATATAGTAATATTAGAATTTTCCTTGACTTGCTTAATTACGGCATTATGAATTTGTAGCCCTGTTTGGTCTTTACAGTGAATGATACGTTTTGCTGAATGTGCTGCTTCGGATGTATAAATTAGTTTATTGTCTTTGTCTCTTTCAAAAGGAACTTGACATTGATTAACTAAAATTTTTTCAATTAATTTAGGCCCTAATTCTGATATTTGTTTAACGGCTGGCCTATGGTTGTTGTTGTTGCCTGCCTCAAAAATATCTTTTTCAAATTTTAGTGGTGAATCTTGATTGCCTTTAAATGCAATGCCTCCTTGAGCCCAAATTGTGTTACCGCCTAGTGCTTCCAACTCTTTAGTAATAAGCGCCACTTTCTTTCCTTCTTCTGCAGCGGATAGCGCCGCAATTGCGCCAGACAGTCCGCTTCCAATAACTAGTATATCTACATTTATATCGTTCATATTTTTTGGATTTCGAGTTTAATGTTTTTCGATTGTGCCTGATGTGTTAATGCTCCAATTGAAATTCCATCAAGATCTAAAGATTTAAAGTTTCCAATAGTGTTTAAATTAATTCCGCCAGACAGTTCAATGAAACAACTTGGGTAGGTTTTTCTGATTAGATTAATACATTGTCTTGCTTCGTCTGGATTCATGTTGTCTAACAGAACGGCGTCCAACTTGCATGATATGTTACTACATATGCTAGTTAATTGTTTATAATCATCAACCTCAATTTGGAGTTTTTTGTTTGGGTGTTGATCAGAAAACGTTTGAATTAGGTTGGTAAATTGCGTAGATAAAATAAAATGATTATCCTTAAACATAGAGCCCATTTCTAAATCCATTCTATGGTTATAGCCGCCACCAACAGTTACTGCGTATTTCTCAAAAGCCCTTAGGCCGGGTGTTGTTTTTCTTGTATCTAATATTTTAATTTCATCGTTGTTTACGGCTGTAATGTATTGTGCTGTTAAAGTTGCTATTCCAGATAATCTTTGAAGCAAATTTAATACTATTCTCTCCCTTGTTAATAAGTACTCTTGAGGGGCCTGTACTTCGGCTATAATGTCTCCAGACTCACATTTTTTCCCATCTTGTTTGTAAATTTCACATTTATCATTCTCAAATATGTGTTTTAGTATTTGCTCACCTGCAAATATCATAGCTTCTTCGCAAACTATATAAGCTAAACGTTTGTCGTTGTTCTGTGTTAAATGTTTTGTTGTAATATCATTGTTTGCTTTGTCTTCTAAAATAAATTCATCGATTTTTTTTATCAAAAAATTTTTGTCTAAAGTTTTGTGTTGCTCGTATAGTTGTTTCATTTGCTTAAATCTAACATTCGTAAAAGTGGCGGTGTGGCCTTTCTCATAACTTCTTCACCTAAAATAATTTCAGGTGTCTTTGATTCTAAAGTATAAATCATTTTGTCTATTGTGTTTAGTCTCATGTGGGGGCACTCATTACATGCACAACCTTCGTTATTTGCTAAGGGAATATATTTTTTTTTGGGGTTCATTTTTTCCATTTGATGAATGACTCCAGGTTCGGTGACGATAATAAATTCTTTGCGGCTGCTTTTTTGTGTCCTATTAATTAAAGCCGTGGTAGAGCCTATAAAGTCTGCTTGATCTAATAAAGTTTCATCACATTCTGGATGTGCAAGTGTTTCTGCGTCTGGGTGTCTAACTTTTAGTTTGATTAAATCTTTTAAAGAAAAAATTGCATGCACTTGGCAATAACCGTTCCAGAGCGTTAAGTCCCTGCCTGTCTTTTTTATTAAATATTGGCCTAAATATTTATCTGGCGCAAATAATATTTTAGTTTCTTTTGGAATGCTGTTAATAATTTTTTCTGCGTTTGATGAAGTGCAGATAATATCAGACATAGCTTTTACTTCTGCAGAGCAATTTATATATGAAACCACCGTTGAGTTTTTATGACTTTCTACCCACTCTTTGAATTCCTTTGTTGAGGCGCTATCTGCCAAAGAGCAGCCTGCGTCAAGATCTGGTATAAGTACTGTTTTGTCTGGATTTAATATTTTTGCTGTTTCGCTCATAAAATGTACGCCACAAAATAAAATAACATCTGCGTTAGTTTTTTGTGCAAATTGAGCCAGAGCCAAACTGTCTCCCATATAGTCCGCTATATCCTGTATATCAGGATCTTGATAATAATGCGCAAGAATAATAGCGTTATTTTTAGCTTTTAGTTCTTCTAAATATTTAAGTTTATCCATTAGCTTTTATATGGTTTTTTTATCTTCTGCCACTCTATAATTTAATATAAAATTTTAAATTAAATTTACTTTTCTGTGTGTACTAAATATGCCTCTATCTTATAATTTAATATATAGGCTAGCGTAGCTATGTTTGCTATGTGTGTGGAAGGGTGTGGAAAGATTTGTTTTTGATCTCCGCAACTGTTAGTGACAACACCTTTTTTGTGCTGTGTATAAAGGCGCTCTATATTGATAAAATCAATTTCATATTCTTTTTGTTTTCCAATAAACGGATTATGCCCAATTCTATTTATGTGGTCATTAATGGGTGTCAGTTCTTTCTGGTCATTTGTTTGGGTTACATCATATATTTCTAGCTGTCTATTTTTGTTATTTCTTAAAACTTTTTCTATTAATTTATAGTCTGAAAAGTCTAGTATGCACGCTTTTGAGTTTTTCTTTTTTTCATTTAAAAACTTTTCATTTATATTTTTATTTATTAAAATCAATTTATTTTCTTTTTCCATACAATTTAGTTCCTACTCTTATGTGTGTTGCTCCTTCTTTTAGTGCTTCAATATAATCGCTACTCATGCCCATAGACAAAAACTTACATGTGGGACTAATTTTTTGCTGTATACTTTCTTTAATTTTTCTTGTTTCATAAAAATAGTGTTGATTTTGTTGATTTTCCAACCCAAAAGGCAAAATAGTCATTATGCCTGTTAAGTGAATATTGTTTAGTGTTTGTATTTTTTCTGCCGCTTCATATAGTTCTGTTTGTTTAAACCCAGTTTTGTTGGGATCGTTTCCAATGTTCAGTTGAATAAATATCGGTTGTGTTATTCCAATTTGATGTGCCCTGCTGTCTATTTTTATTGCTAGTCTCACTGTGTCTACAGTATGTATGAAATCAAAGGTTCCAACCGCTTTGTTAACTTTGTTAGTTTGCAATTTGCCTATTAAATGAGACTCAATTTTTTGCTCTAATTCAGGAAAGTTTTGGATTTTTTTAATATATTCTTGTACTCTGTTTTCACCTATGTTTGTAATATTGTTTGTGGTTGCTGAATCTATAGCAGAAATATTGAAGTTTTTTGTTACAGCAATTATATTAACTAGGTTGGGATATGGGCTGTGCCTAATAATGTCCGACTTTATTTCATTTAAGGCATGAACGTTAATATTGTGCTCACACATGTCTATGAGATTTTTTTTTATTCTGTTTGAGCGTCTTCACTGTCAGGCGGTAATTCACTTTCGTTTTCATCGTCATCTTTTATTACCTTTGTAACGCTAGATATTGTGGCGCCATCGTCTAATCTTAACAATCGAACTCCCTGTGTGTTTCTGCCGATTATTCTAATACTGTCTACTGGCTGCCTAATCATAACTCCTTGTGTTGTAATAATCATTAGGTCGTCATTTTCAACTGCTTCTAGAATAGATATTAGGCTTCCAGTTTTATGTGTTTTTTTCATTGTGTAAACACCTTTTCCGCCTCTTGATTGTACCCTATATTCTTCAAGATCGCTTCTTTTTCCGTATCCATTTTCAGAAGCAACCAATACCGACCCTTCTCTTTTAGCTATTAGCATACCGATTACTTCATCAGTGGCTCCTAACATAATTCCTCTAACACCTTTTGTCCTTCTTCCTGTTGGTCTAACTTGTGTTTCTATAAACCGTATGGACTTACCTTCTTTTGTAGCCATAATTATAGAGTCTTCTCCATTTGATATTTTGGCCTGTATCAGTTGGTCTCCTTCTTTTATCTCCATAGCATAAACTCCGCCTTTTCTAGGTTTGCTATATAAAGAGAGGGATGTTCTGTTTATTATTCCATTTTTTGTGGCCATCACTATAAATTGGTTGTCGTCAAATGTTTTAACAGGTAAAAAGGCTTGGACTTGCTCTCCAGGCTCACAACCAATTAAATTAATAATTGCTCTTCCTTGAGAAGTTCTTAATGCTTGGGGTATTTGGTGGACTTTTAGCCAATAGCATTTCCCTCTGTTTGTAAAAAACAACATGGTATCATGAGTTGATGCTATGAATAGGTGTTCAACAAAATCGTCGTCTTTTGTATGCGCTCCCTTCATTCCACGACCACCTCTTTTTTGTGTTTTCCACTGAGAGGTAGCAAGTCTCTTAATGTATCCTTTGTGAGTAATTGTAAGCACCATATCTTCTTCCGCTATCATGTCTTCAATGCTTAAATCTCCGCTAAAAGGTATTATTTCGGTTCTTCTATTGTCTCCATATTTATCTAATAAATAATTCAACTCTTCTTTTATAATATTATCTTGCACTTGCTTGTCAACTAATATCTGGTTAAGTGTTTTTATTAATTCTTGTAGTTCGTTATATTCGTCTACTACCTTGTCTATTTCTAATGATGTTAATTTTTGCAGCCTCATTTCCAAAATAGCTTTTGTTTGTTTTTCTGAAAAACTAAATTTTTCTATTAAGGATTTTTTTGCTGAGTCTGGGTCTTTAGAGCCTCTAATTATTGATATTACTTCATCTATGTTTTCAAGCGCCTTTTTCAGACCCTCTAAAATATGTGATCTTTCTTCTGCCTCTTTTAGTTCAAATTTAGTTCTGTTTATAATAACTTGTCTTCTAAAGTCTATAAAATGTTGAAGCATTTCTATTAGGTTCATTACTTTAGGAACGCCATCAACTAACGCTAACAATATTACTCCAAATGTGTCTTGGAGTGCTGTGTACTTGTAAAGGTTATTTAATATTACTTCGCCAATCGCGTCTCTTTTACATTCAATTACTACTCTAATACCGTCTTTGTCTGACTCGTCCCTTAGGTCTGAAATGCCCTCTAATTTTTTATCTCTAACTAGTTCAGCTATTTTTTCTACAAGGTTTGCTTTATTAACTTGATATGGAAGTTCTGTTATTATTATTTTTTCTTTTCCGCTATCCATTTCTTCAATGGACGCTTTCCCGCGCATAACTACTCTTCCGCGACCCGTAGAATAGGCTGACTTAATTCCATCTGATCCCATTATGTAGCCGGCTGTAGGAAAGTCTGGACCTTTTATGTGTTGGTCTATAATTTCTTCTACAGAAATTGTTGGCTCTTCAAGTAGCGCTATTAATCCTGACACTAACTCTTTAAGATTATGGGGTGGTATTTTTGTTGCCATTCCAACAGCTATACCTTCTGACCCATTCATTAATAAGTTAGGTATAATTGATGGTAAGACTGTTGGCTCTTTTAAAGAGTCATCAAAGTTGTTAATAAAATCTACTGTATCTTTGTCTATATCTTTTAACATTTCAGAGGCTATTCTGTCCATTCGGGCCTCTGTATATCTCATTGCTGCAGCGTTGTCTCCATCAATAGAGCCAAAATTGCCTTGCCCATCTATTAAATTATATCTTAATGACCAAGGTTGTGCCATTCTTACAAGGGAGTCATATACAGACGAGTCTCCATGTGGGTGGTACTTACCTAATACTTCTCCAACTATTCTTGCTGACTTTTTATATGATCTGTTCCATGTTGCTCCTAGGTCAGAGGCTCCATAAAGAACTCTTCTGTGTACTGGCTTTAGCCCATCTCTTACATCAGGTAGCGCCCTGCTTACAATAACAGACATGGAATAATTTAAATATGATTCTTCCATTTCTGAGACTATGTCTCTGGACTGGATGTTTCCGCTTGTATATATTTTTTCTTCGCTCATATTATTATAGGTCTAGGTTTGAAACAAATTTTGCTTTGTTAACAATAAATTCTCTTCTTGGCTCTACTTCGTCTCCCATTAATCTTGTAAAAACACTATCAGCTTTAATGGCGTCTTCCATTGTTACTTGTAAAAGGGTTCTGACTTCAGGGTCCATTGTGGTTTCCCAAAGTTGTGTCGCTGTCATTTCTCCCAAACCTTTATATCTTGATAGGTTTATTGTAGCATTGCTTTCGCTTTTCATTTTATCTAAAATAAGATCGCGCTGCTCATCTGTATAAGCGTACTCTATTTTTTTTCCTTTAGTTATTTTATAGAGAGGTGGCTGTGCAATATAAATGTGCCCTTCTTCAATTAATTTGGGCATTTTTCTAAATAAAAACGTNAACAATAATGTTCTTATGTGGCTTCCGTCTACATCAGCATCTGTCATTAACACAATTTTATGATATCTTAGTTTTGACAAATCAAAATCGCCAACTGAAGTTTCTTCTGTNTCATTTCCATCACCACCAAAGCCTGTGCCTAAGGCTGTAATAATAGTTTGTATTTCGTTGTTTGATAAAAGTTTATCTATTCTTGCTTTCTCAGCGTTTATTACTTTTCCTCTTAAGGGCAGTATTGCTTGGAACTGTCTGTTTCTCCCTTGTTTGGCTGTGCCTCCGGCTGAGTCTCCCTCAACAAAATAAATTTCACTTTGCGCTGGGTCTTTTTCTGAGCAGTCTGCTAGTTTTCCAGGTAGGGCAGATATATCTAAAACACTTTTTCTTCTTATTAATTCTCTAGCTTTTTTTGCCGCTTCTCTTGCTTTTGCTGCATACTCTGCTTTGGTAATAATTTTTTTTGCTACATCTGGNTTTTGCTCAAAAAATGTTGTTAGACCATCGGTTATAAAAGAATCACAAACTCCTTTAATTTCTCCATTTCCCAGCTTTGTTTTGGTTTGACCTTCAAACTGTGGCTCTGGAACCTTGATAGAAATAACACATGTCAGGCCTTCTCTAACATCTTCACCTCCAAACGAAACTGTTTTCCCTTTAATAGGTTTTATTAAGTTGTTTTGTGTGGCATATTTATTTAGAGATCTTGTTAGTGCTGTTTTAAATCCAGCTAAATGTGTTCCACCTTCAATTGTGTTGATGTTGTTGACAAAACTAAGAATTGTTTCGTTATACGTTTCGTTATAACATAAGGATACCTCTATTGGTATATTGTCTTTAGATCCTTTTAGGTGTATTGGTGTCTCAAAAATGTGTGTGTGGTTTTTGTCTAAATAATTCACAAACTCTAATAATCCGCCGTCAGACAAAAAGGTTTCTTCTTCATCTTTTGCTTTAAAAATTATTTTTATTCCGCTATTTAAAAAAGAAAGTTCTCTTAATCTGGTTTTAATAATTTCTGTACTGTATTTTTGGTCAACAAAAACAGAATAGTCAGGTTTAAAAGTTATTTTAGTTCCTCTTTTTTTTGTTGTTCCTAATTTTTCTATAGGGGTTTGAGCAATGCCAACTTTATATTCTTGTTTGTAGTGTTGGTTGTCTCTATGAACTTCAGCTTCACACCATTCAGATAAGGCATTAACGACAGAAACCCCAACCCCGTGTAATCCTCCTGAAACTTTATAAGAATCTTTATCAAATTTTCCTCCAGCATGTAGCACTGTCATTACAAGTTCTAATCCTGATTTTCCTTCTTCTTTATGTATGTCTACCGGAATTCCTCTTCCATTATCTTCAACAGAGATAACTCCGCCTTCGTGTAATTCGACTTTTATTTCTGTGCAATGTCCTGCCATTGCTTCATCTATTGAGTTGTCAACAACCTCCCAAACTAAGTGGTGTAGACCTTTTTTTCCAACATCGCCAATATACATTGCTGGTCTTTTTCTAACAGCCTCTAAACCTTTTAGTACAGTTATGCTTTCCGCTTTGTATTGTTTGTTTTCGCTCATAGAATTATAATTTTATATCCTTTTAATTGTATTTTTCTTTTGTGTAGGTTTATTTCTGTTTTTGCTTCTATTGTTTTTGTTTTTACTTTAATGTTTTTTTCTTTTAGCGTTATTTGGGATATGTGTTTGTTAATAAANTTTCTTCCACATTCTTTTACTATTTTTCTTTCTACTTCGCTAATTATATCTAATTTTTTTTCTTTAAAAAAATTATCAACAATCTCTCTTATTGTTGATTCCATAATTATATTCTGATAGGCATTAGTAGCGTAGTTGTTTCTGTTTCCGTTTCTCCCACNGGTTTAAAAAGAGTAGCGTTTAGAGGGCCGGAAGTTAAAATTTTTATTTCTTCTGTTTTTTGGTGTTTCAATATATCTATTAATAAAGTGCTATTGAAGCCTATTGTGATTTCTCCGCCAGTTGTATTTGCTTCTATTTCATCCATGGCCGCTCCACCTGTTTCGTGGTCCTCAGCAGACACTAAAATTTTTGTGCCTTGTAATTTTAATATAATTTGTTTTGTTGTTTTGTTAGACATTAATGCAACCTTTTTAACTGCCGTTAACATACTTTGGGTTGAAACTGTTGTTTCGTTGTTGTTTTCGGTTGGTATTACATTTTCATAGTCAGGAAATTTTTCGGAAATAAGTCGTGAAGATAGTTTTATTTTTTCTGTTTCTATGGTAATGTAATCTTTATAAATGTTGAGGTCCGCTTTTTTTGTGTTAATTGCCCCTGTGCCTATAATGTTTAAAAATTTCTGTGGAACCAAAACGCTGTCATTTGTGTTGTTTTCTTGTTTACATATATACTTAACAAGTC
Source organism: Fidelibacterota bacterium (assembly GCA_002711465.1). GTDB lineage: Bacteria > Fidelibacterota > Marinisomatia > SCGC-AAA003-L08 > D37C17 > TMED6. Next base: position 28,441 of record PARL01000002.1, read on the forward strand.
TGTGTCCATCCGTAGAAACAGATGTTACGTTTGTTGATCCAAACGCAATCATTACACCATTTAAGGTTGGTTTTAATTCGTCCTTAGAACAGGCATATGTTGTGTTTTTTATTGTGTCTCTTAAAAAGTTTGCTGAAACCTTTGTTGGTGAGTCAGCAAATTCTCTTTGGTCAGGAAATTCTTCTGTTTTGTTACACATAAGTAAATATTTTCCTGTGCTAGTTTTTATGCGCATCCTTTGCGTCTCATTAACGTTTATTGAAATGCTTTCTTCCGTAATTGTGTTGGCTATTTCTAATAGTTTATAAATAGGTGCGCAAGTTTCACCTTCTTGTAAGATTTTAGAGTTGACAATAATTTCTAACTCAACTTCTAAATCTGTTGTCCTTAAAACAACAGAATCCATACCCTTAGTTTTCAACATAACTGTAGACAAAATAGGTAATGTTGTTCTAGATGGGTTTATTTTAGAAAGGGTTGTTAAAGCAGACAAAAGCTTTTCTTTATCAATCGTGAAATCCATGTGATAATTTAATAAAAATTAACAAAAAAAATATATATTTATTTAATTAAAAGGTATAATAATAATAATAATAAGTGTTAGCTGTTAATAACAAAAAAATAAAAAAAATATACTATAGAATTTTGTACAATTTATATAAAACTGTTAATAAAACACTTTAATAGAATAACATGGTAATAAATTGTTAATAAAACTTTTCAACGTAAAGGTTTTCCTTTTCTTTGTTAATAAGATCAAGAATTTTATCATTAATTAACTTGTTTCTAGTTAAACCTAAAATTTCATTATAATTGTTTTCCAATGAAAAAACAGCCTCTTGATTATAATCCCAAACCCTTATCAAGAACAAACTTTTTTCACCAACAATAATATCTTTAAAACCGGTCGACAACAAGGATTTTTTGTCTAAAAAATCTGGAAGTGATGAAACGGGAGTTTTAGGAAAAATACCATTAAAAGATGAACCTTCTAAAGAAAAATGAGCGCACAAAGAGTCAAACTTTTCAACATAGTTATAAACATCATATTCACCCAAAAAATCTGAAAATAAAAGTTTATTTTTTTCTAAATCAACATCTCCACTTTTTATTTTTTTTAATATATGTGATGTTTTTATTTTTTCTCCAACCCTATCTTCGAGCAGAACAATATGATAGCCAAGATCAGTTTTAAAAGGGTCTGAAACATCTCCCGGATTTAAAGAAAAAGCAACCTCTTCATATTCAGGAAAAAGAGAACCCCTAACAAAATAACCTAATTTACCACCAGAACTTGCAGAACCCAAATCTTCAGAGTGTTCAATTGCAAGATCATAAAAACTTTCTCCAGATAACACTCTATTTTTTATCTTTTTAAGAAATTCTTGGGTTTCTATTTCTTTGGTTAAGTCTACTTTAAGAGGCCATTCAAAAACTGAAAAACTAATATTTTCTGGTGAGGCAGGGAGGGAATCTTTGAAAGCATTGTAAAACATTTTGACATCTATCATAGTTGGAGAAACGGACTGATAAATAGAACCAGTAAAACTCTCAACTCTTATTGCTTTTTTAATTTCTAAACGTAATTTTGCCCTAATCATTGAAAGAGGCTCGCCAAACATTTCTTCAAGTTTTCTTGCTGAACCCGCATACTCTATTCTTCTTTTAATTTCAGAATTTAATGATTCTTCAACAGTTAGTTGATCTACAACAATATTTGTATCTTTTAAACTGACTTCATATAAAATTAAATTATTAATCATTTGATCTAAAGTTTGTAAATAAATATTTTCAAACAAAGAAGGTCTCTTTGAAGGGTCAACACCCTGTTGTTGGGCAAACAAAAAAGCCTGTTGCATAACATCGCTTTTTAATATAACATTATTTTCAACTACTGCAGCCACACCATCTACAGTCTCTATTTTGGAAGGGCTGTTATTTATACTAAATTGGGAGAAACTAAAAGTGAAGCAAACAAATAAAAAAAACACTAATCATTATACCACTCCGTATTTATTAATATATTTACTCTATCTTCTATTGATTTTTCAAATAANGATTTGGCTTCTTTTTGTTTTTTTTGTAAGAGAATAGTCTCAATCGATTTATAAGCCAAATTTAAATCTTGTTCACTTTGATTTTCTTTATGATACGTCTCAACCTCTTGCTTTGTAGGTACAGCCACATTATCAGTCAACCATTTCAGATAAGCTTTCTCATAAAGGCCCAACATAACAACAGTATATTGATTATTAAATGAAAAGTTTTCATTTAATTTTAAATTTTCAGCCTTTTTGTAAACTATATCTCTTAATAGAATCATATTAAAATCATTTATAATATCATCAACAGACGAATAAAAAGAAACCCTGTGCAACGTAGTTTCAATTTTATTAGCAAACCAGGCGCCACTTAAAACCTCAGAATCATACAACACCAAACCTTTTGAAAAGCCCTTTAATATTTCAATAATATTTACATCTTTACGCTTACCATTTTTTCTTTTAAGTTCATCATCTAACAACAAAACTAATTCTTTAAAGGCATCTCTATTAAAGGATATGTTAGCATCCCTTATTAACAACGTATCATGTGCTGCAGCCACATCCTTTAAACTCTCCTCTATATAAGCGCTAGCGAATCTAAAAACATAATCATTATAAAGATTGTCATCCATCTCATTATAGGAAGAAAACCTTGAGGAATCAACAGAAACCACGTGAATTCCAAAGTCTGTTTCAACAACCTCAACACACCCGCTGCACAACGAAAAAAGAGTATTTTGAAAAACAGGAACAGTTTTTCCAATTTGAACCCAACCCAGATCACCGCCATTAACACCAACAGAAGGGTCAGAAGAATATCTACTTGCTAGCAAACCAAAATTTTCACCATTATCTATAGAATCCTTTAGAGTTTTAGCTAAAACAAACACAGAATCTTTATTGGACACGCCATCTAAAGAAAACAGTATATGCTTTGCATAAACCTCTCTTTTTAAGTTTTGTTTACAAAAAGAAATTGCTGAATATGGTATTAAAGAACCCAAGAAGTGCCTCATATAGTATTCGTTTACCATTAACATTTTATAACGCGCAGACAATTTTTTTTCAACGTCTTCCGAATAATTTAAGCCCAAATTTAAAGCATTTTGAGCCGCAACGTTCTGCTTTAAAAAGCCAGTTATAATACCATCTTTTTTATCATCTGCCACAGATCGCCACTCATTTTTTGGAAAGAAACTATAAAAATCAGAAACACTCCAAACCACATCGCCATACTTAAACGCCCATAGATCAGCAGGGATGACAACTGAAATAAAAACACAAACTAACGCAACACTACAAAACTGTTTTAAAAGCCTTAAAAAAACCAACCAAAAACTCCCCATTAATATTATTATTATTATGTTTTAAGTTTAAAAGAGTAACATGTTCCCTTTGATCAAAAGAATAAGACTGAACATCAAAATCCTTAGCATGATCCGATAAGAATTTAAACAATTGTTCACCCTTGTTAAAAGAACTATTAAAAGATAGAACTATATGTGAGTCAGAACAATCTATAGAAGTAATAAACAAATCAAATGCCAAAATAGACACGAGACGAAGAGAAACTAGGTTTTTTGCTGAATCCGGCAAAGGACCATATGAGTCAATTAAATTTTCAACAAAACGATTAACTTTAGGAGCAGAATATATACTATTTAACAAACGATAAGCCCTTAACCGCTCAACACTACCAGGAATAAAAGAAGAGGAAAAAAAGGCTGAAAAAAACACCTTATAAACAAAATTATCCACAAAACCCTGCAATGTAGAACCAGAAAACTTTTCAATAGAACGAGACATTAGCTTGGAGTAAAATTCAAACCCAAAATCAAAAGATTTTCCACTTTGCTTAAAACCAAACAACAAACCACCACCCCTAATATTAAGATCTGATTTAGCAATATGATAACCAGAGCCCAAGGAAACGTTTTTTTCTATTGTAACTAGCCTTTTTTTTGCAACAACCGAAAGAGAAGAATTTTCCGGCAACAACATATATGCATAACCTTGTTTTTCTGAACGACCCACACGACCTCGTATTTGATGGAGTTGTCCCAAACCAAACCTGTGGGAGTTATTTATAATAATAGTGTTTGCATTAGGTATATCAACACCAGAACCAATAATAGAAGTACACAACAACAGGTCTGCACCTTTGTTAATAAAATCTAGCACATTATTTTTTAGTTCTTTTTTTGACAACCTAGAATGAGCAAGAACTATATTAATATTAGGCAATAATCTTTTTATATAAGACTTAATAGAGGGCATAGATTGTATATTATTGTGAACAAAAAACACCTGACCACCCCTGTTTAATTCATACTCTACTGACCTTTTTATAACAACATCATTAAAATAACTAATAAAAGTTTGTATTGGACGCCTTAAAACAGGGGGAGTGCCCAAAGTAGATATATCGTTTAAGCCAGACAAACTTAAATTTAAACTTCTGGGAATTGGCGTGGCAGACATAAGCAAAACATCTTTTGTTTCATAACCTTCCAAAAAACCCTCTTTATCTTTTACGCCGAAACGATGCTCCTCATCAATAATAACCATATTGCTTAATTTAATAAAAACATCATCATAAGTGATTGAGTTAGTACCAATAACAACGTCACAAGCACCTTGGACCCAAGCGTCCTTAACAGAGTTCCGATCTATGCTACTACAAGCACCAGTATATAGACCAACAGACACCCCAAAAGAGCCCAACCTTAAACCAAAAACCTCAAACAACTGCCTGGACAAAATAGAGGTTGGCGCCATAACAAGCACCTTTCCTCCATTCACCACCACCCTAAAAGCGGCCCTGATTGCAAGCTCAGTTTTACCAAAACCCACATCACCACAAACAAGCCTATACATAGGACAAGAACCTTCTAAATCAGAAACAATTTCACTCCAAACAACACTCTGATCTTTTGTTTCTTCATAACCAAAACTGTCTAAAAATTCACGCTCAAGTTTTCCGCCGTAAGGGAAAGGTGTTCTATAAATTTTTTTCTTATTTGCATAAAAATCTATAATACCCTTTACATTATTATCTATGTCACCTAATAAAGATTTTTTTTGTTTAACCCACCGGCCCTTTTTAGAAAGCGAGCCCAACACTAAATCATCACTTGTTTCACGTGAAACAAACGAAAGTTTAAATAAACTTTTAACACTTAACTGAACAGAGGCGTCTTCATAATTTATTTTCAAATAATCTTCACCATCCTCATCAGCAGAACTAACAAAACCTACCAACTTACCAACACCAAAATCTTCATGACAGACAAGATCTCCAACCTCAAGCGCTACGTCTTCCTGTTGTGCGTAAACTTCACTTCTGCTTTTTTCTAAATGTTTTGGAGCAATTAAACAGTTATCAATTTTATATGAAGAAAAAAACAGAGAATCACTAAATATGGCGCTTTGTTTTTCTTTTAACAAAACACTATGTTCAACTGGCAAGACTGGAAATTTATAATCTGAACAAGAGTTCACCAAACCATTGTTTATAGACTTAAATCTTAACAGGACATCATCTAAATTTATAGTTGTTTCCTCAACGCTNTTTTTTAAAAGCACTAAATTATCTAATATAGGNCCAACAGACAAACCAGTATTTATTTGATAGTTTTTAATAGAAAACTCACCATCATAAAAACAAATTCGATAAGGAAGGCTACTAAGAGGTGAATATACATCTATAATTCCACCCTTTAAACAATACTGNTTTGGCTGTTCAATAAAATCAACTCTTTCATAACCAATTGATGNGAGCATATTTATAGATTGCTCNTAAGTAACATCTGAGTTAANAACCACTTCTTTTATTGTTGCGTTGTAACTATAAGAGGCCACACCATCCAACACAATGAGAAGACGAACTCCTTTAAAATTATTTGCCAAGCAGAATGAAAATTTATCAATNAGNTTATCATAAATACTAACAAACCCATCAGCNACAACNTTGCTCTCAACANAAGGCAACACCAAAACATCTTGCCTATCTAAAACCAGCCCATATGAAGAGACAATATCAATATATTGATTATAATTAACATGAACTATACGAACAGATCCAGCCAACAAAGACAAATCTATAATGTGAAGAGCCGAAAGNTCTCCGCTAAGATCTGCCTGTTTTGCTAAATTTTGTATGTCAATATTTTGTTTCACGTGAAACTATTTTGATGATGTCAAATATATTGATAAGACAGCAACATCAGAGGGACGAACACCCGCTATTCTACTAGCCTGACCAAGCGTTTCTGGTTTAACAACAGANAATTTTTCAATCGATTCATTTGACAGATTAGGAATGGAATGAAATTTTGTTNCCTTTGGAATAACTAAGCCATCAAGCTTTTTAATTTTTTGTATTCTTTCTAACTCCCTTTTCTCATAACCAGCATATTTGATTGCTGTTTCAACTGAAAAAACTACATCATTATCAAACTGGTCTAACAAATTTTTAATATTTTTATCATCAATTTTAGAAAAGGTTATTTCAGGACGCTTAATAAAATCAGACAGCCCAACCTTGTCACGATTGTANAATAATTTTGTTTTAGAAACTAAAGAATTTAGTTTGTTGTAATTATTAAAAAAGTCTTTATATACATCAATTTGATTAGCAGTTAACATATTGTTTTGTATNGCTATATCACACAATCTAAGAGGGGCAGTGTCTGCTCGTAAAGAAAGGCGGTTTTCCGCTCTTGAAGTAAACATTCTGTAAGGCTCATCAATATGTTTAGTTACCAAATCATCAATTAANACACCAATATAAGATGTTGCTCTGCTTAATATTAGTGGCGTCGTACCACAAAGACGATGTACAGCATTAATTCCCGACACTAATCCCTGTGCTGCAGCNTCTTCATAACCAGAAGTTCCATTAATTTGTCCAGCGCAAAACAGACCCTTGATATTTTTTGATTCCAAAGTCGCTCTTAATTGATATGTTGGGATGTAGTCGTACTCAATTGCGTAACCNGGCCTAATAAACTCAACTTCCTCAAGACCTTTAATAGATCTAAGAGCCTTTTTCTGNACACCTTCCGGCAAACTAGTAGAAAAACCATTTACGTAAATTTGGTTTGCACCTTCCCATTCTGGCTCCAAAAATAATTGGTGCCTATCTTTGTCAGCAAATCTGATAATTTTATCCTCAACACTTGGACAATATCTTGGACCCACACCTTCAATATTACCAGCAAACATAGAAGATAGATTAATATTTTCTTTTATTATTTTATGTGTTTTTTTAGTTGTATATGCCAAGTAACAGTCAAGGTTTTTCGGCTTAAATGGTTTGGGTGTAAACATAGAAAAGGGCATAGGCTTNAGTTCGCCACCAGCAACCTCCAATTTTGAAAAATTAATTGAATCCTTGTTGACCCTTGGAGGGGTTCCGGTTTTTAGTCTACCAACCTTAAAACCTTTGTTTAATAGAGATTCAGTTAATCCATAAGACCTNTTCTCTCCNATTCGACCTCCTTTAAAACTTCTATTTCCTATATGAATTAATCCAGACATAAACGTGCCACAAGTAATAATTAATGCTGAGCATTTAATATCACCACGACCTTTAAGTACAGCGGACACAACTTTATTGTTAACAATATTAAAATCTAAAACCTCATCTTCAATTATTTTAATATTGTCATCATTATAAATAGTTTCTTGAATGATTTCTGTATATTTAATTTTATCTATTTGTGATCGCGGAGACCAAACAGCGCGACCTTTAGATTTATTTAATATTTTGTTTTGAATTGTAGACTGGTCAGCAACAAGCCCCATCAAACCACCAAGCGCATCAATCTCTTTAACCAGATGACCTTTAGCTAAACCGCCTATTGCAGGATTACAAGACATTCTACCTATAGCTGAAGAGTCCATTGTAACCATAGTACATTTATGTCCCATTTTTGAGATAGCAGCAGCAGCTTCTATGCCTGCATGTCCCCCTCCAGCTATCAATATGTTATTTTCCAACACAAAAACCCTTAAAAATGTTATTTAAAACCTCTTCCGTAGTCATCTTTCCTAATAACTCCTCAAACATGTACACGCTATCCTTTATTTGAGATGCTATTATATCCATTTCTAAACCCTCATCAAAACTTTCAAGTACGCTTACAAACAGGTCGTCAATTTTTTTTAATATTGCCATTTGCCTTGTATTACACAAAGCAACGTTATTAAATGTTTTTTTAACTGAAGACTTTTTAATTTTTGTTAATAAGTTTGTTAATAAAAGATCAATGCCAAAGTCGTTTTTGCATGAAATTTCTATCATAGAAGGATCTACTGCTGAACCTTTATTCAAATCACTTTTACTTTTTACATACAANGTGTGAATTTTATCAAAATCAGGAAACGCAGCAGACAAATCATCATATTGTTTTTTTGGATTTATATCATCTATAAAGACCATAATATCTGCTTTTTTAGCACAGTCCAATGTTTTGCTTATACCAAGCTTTTCAATTTTATTATTCGTTTTCCTNTAACCAGCCGTATCATATAAACTAATTGGTATTCCACCATAGTTTAAAGTTGACTCAATAACGTCACGAGTGGTACCTTTTATGTTNGTTACGATAGCCCTATCCTCGCCAAGAAGACGATTAAATAAAGTAGACTTTCCAACATTTGGCAATCCTACTAGAACAACTTTATATCCACGTTCAATTTTTTGCAAATCTAAGGAGTACTTTATAATTAAGTTAATTTTTCGATGTATATTTTTAAATGTGCTTTGTATTTTTTTAACACTGGTATGGTTAATTTCTTCTTCATTAAAATCTAATTCGTGCTCAATAATTGTCAATGTATGAACAATTTCTTTACGAAGTTCAACTAATTGATCAGAAGTGTATCCACTTTCAATGTTTTGTAAGGCAACACCATATTGCTTTGAGTTTTGATTAATTTTTGCTGCAATAGATTCTGCTTGTAACAAATCAATTTTTCCATTTTTAAAAGCCCGATATGAGAATTCGCCTGGATAAGCAATTCTTGCACCGTTTTTCAAAAACTCATCTATTATATTATTAACTATGAAATCATTACCATGACAAAAAATTTCAATCATATCTTCACCAGTGAAAGATTTAGGGGCTGAGTAATATGAAACCATACTTGTATCAATAACACTTTTTTTGGAAAGCGAAGTAATTTTTTTATATTTAATATCGTTTGGTTTGAGATTAGAAAATTTGATAATACCTCTGGCAGTATTTTTTACTTTAGAACCGCTTAACCTAATAGCAGCCAAGGCAGATTTTCCAACTGGAGTCGCTCTTGCTATAATAATATCTTGATTATTATAATCCACAGATTTTGCTCCTACGATTGAAGTTTTTTAAGTTGCCTTTGTTGTAAAAAGTTTAAAATATTATATACAGTATAATACAAATTCAGGCCAGAAGGAAAAGTATTAAAAAGTAAAATGAAAAAACCATTCATAAAATACATTGCAAATTTAGCAGAAGGATCAGGAGAGGCAGTTGCTGTCATTTGCATACTCAAAAACATAATTACACCCATTATAATGGGCAACAATGCTAGACCATTTCCAAAAAAATATCCTAATCCAGGAATATTAGCCATGAAAGGTAATTGTAAAATTATATCAGGCTGAGATAAATCAGTAATCCAGAAAGGTAAAAATTCAGCACCCCTGAACTCTATTGTTTTTCTAAACACTTGAAACAAAGCAATTAATAGTGGCATTTGTACCAAAATAGGCAAACACCCACCTAGAGGATTAACCCCCTCTTTTTTATACAACTCCATTGTTGCTTGACTTAATTTTGCTTGGTCATCTTTATATTTTGCTTGTATTTTTTTCATTTTAGGCTGCACTTGTTGCATTTTCTGATTCGATAAAAAACTCTGTTTTGTTAGGGGGCCAGTAAAAAGTCTAATAATAAACGCAAACAAAATACAAATGATGCCATAATTTGGAATAAACACATACAAAGATGTTAGCAACCATAAAATTAACTTTGCTAAATATCCAATGATAAACCAGCCAAAGCCAAATAATTGAACCAGATGGTCTGTCTTACTATCAGACAAGTGTTTTGTGTCAATAGGGCCTATATATGAATAAACATAAAGAGATTCATTTCCAACGCCATAGTCAAAACGCATATCAGGATATAAGAAATAATTATCATCGCTTGCTATTGAAGATTTCGTAGATTCAAAATAAACTTTTTCAGTTTTGTTGGCAGCATGTTTTTGGTTTGTAATCGCTTTTATAAAATACTTTGTTTTAATACCTGCCCAACCCACATTAGAATAAGCAAACACTTCACCCTCTTCAGATATAGTTTCTTCGGAATAAGTTTTATCTTTTTCAGCAAATACGCTTAACCATGTTAAGTCTTCTTGAATGCTGCGCTCAGAAGGCTCTAAACCACCACCCCAAATTAAATCATATTTTTTTGTAACATTTAAAGATGAAAAAATATGATCAATTACATAACTTGTATCATTTAAGATGGTTGTTTTTTCAAGGCCGGAACTGCTTATGCTTGTAATGGTGTGAGTAGATGTTTGATCATTATATTGATAAATGTAATCAGAATCAAACACAACGAACTCTCCGTTTTCAATTAAACACGGATTACACCCTTGGTCATTCATAAGCGCTACAGGCGCATCAGTGTAAGCGCCTAACGACCTATCCCATGAGCCAACATGTTTAAATTCGTTTTGTGCAGAAACATCATTTTCAATTATTTTAATATTACTTAAAGAACTCCCACCATTAACAAAGCCTAAAGATAATAAATCAGTCGTTATATTTAACTTATCATTTACGTCTACTAAAGGCATATTATTTTTAGACCGCGCCTCACTATTGAAATCAATTTCAGGATTTGGTTGATTGCTTTCAGATTTTTCAACCTCATCAATACTTTGTGACTCTGGTAATGGCTGTGGCACAAAGATGGTTTGCCATACGAAAATAAATATAAAACTTAGGCTAAGCGCCAGTAACAATCTTTTAAAATCCATTTATTTAAACCTCATCTATTCCAAATTCTTTTGAAAATGGGTGACATTTTCTAATTCTTATAAAACCTTTTATTAAACCACGTGAAGGACCATACTTCTTGATTGATTGCAACATGTATTCTGAGCACGTTGGGTGAAACCTACAACTTCCTCTGAAAAGTATTCCCAAAGTGTTTTGATATACCTTAATCAAACCTATTAATAAAAAACTCATGCGCTTAATTTACTGTAAAACAACTCAAATGACCGACTTAATTCATTCCATGAGTAATTATTATCTAAGGGCTCAAGTGGCTTTACAATTATTGCAGATTTAATTGAATGATTTTTATATAACTTTTGATATAAAGACCTACACCTTCTTTTAAATTTGTTGCGCAAGACCGCTTTCCCACACTTTCTACTGACAATAAAAGAAATTCCTGAAGATGATTGTTGATTATCATAATAAAACAACAAATCCCTGACATGCAGGGATTTTGAAGAGAATAATACTTTTTTAAAATCTTTATTTGTAATAGAGTTTTTCAACCTTCACTTACCGTAAGCAGCTTTCTTCCCTTTCTTCTTCTTCTAGCAAGCACAGCTCTACCGTTTTTAGTACTATTTCTTTCTCTAAAACCGTGTTTATTTTTTCTTTTTCTATTACTTATACGAACAGTAGTTTTCATAATATTCCTTTATAAAGTCTCGAAATTTAATACTTTCAAAAATAATTACAAGGAAATTTTTTTACACGGACGACTTAACAACAGTTTTAATGCCGCCACGTGGATTAAAATCCCCAACAATTTTAATTGATTTAGGATTACAGGCTTTTTTGAAATCATCTATTATTCTATTAGTTACATGCTCATGAAAAATTCCAACATTACGAAACTTTACCATGTATAGTTTTAATGATTTTAACTCTACGATGTGTTTATTTGGTACATAAGTTATGTATATAGTACCAAAATCTGGAAGGCCAGTTTTTGGGCACACACAATTAAACTCAGGTACGCTGACTTCAATTGTATAGTCACGATTTCCATATTCGTTTGGAACAGTTTCTAGATCTGTATATTTTGGTTCTTCTGATTGATTCATTACGTAAAAAAAGGGGCGCTTATGGCCCCTTAATATTTAATTATTTGCCATTATTTGGCAGACGTCTAATTCTTTTTCTTTTGTAAGCCCTCTTTCGCATCACATCTTTGCCATAATTATTATTTTTTTGATGAGCAGATAAAACAGGATATTCCTCATCTATTGACTCATAGTATGTATCCATTTTAGAATCAGATCCCAATGCAAATGAACTCACAAAAATAAAACTTAAAGTATATATTAATACATTCATAATTTGTTCCCTTTCTCTCCCGCTCAATTGTAATTTATACCTACTTGTGTCAAAAAACCAAAATATTTTTGAACTGTGTATTTTGTATCACAAATTAATTTGTATTGTTCAAAGGTGTAATTTGACTAGCAATCACTTCCACAATCTTCTTTTGCTCTTTTTGTGTATTTGTCCACACCCTTGAACGTATAGATCCCTCTACATATATAAGTTGCCCCTTATCAAGATATTGACTAGCAAAGTCTGCATTTTTATGAAAGCAAACAACATTATGCCACTCAGTATGTTCATGTTTATTTTTTTCATTGTCATACCATGTTTCATTAGTTGCTAATGAAAAAGTAGCCGTAGACACCCCATTAGGAGTATATCTGCCTTCTGGTTTAGCCCCTAAACGTCCAATTAATATAATTTTATTTATACTTTTCATTTCCTTAAAGGTATGTTAATTATAAATTTAGTTCCTTCACTAAGTACGCTTTCTATACTTAAAGACCCCCCATGAGCTTCTATAATTTTTTTTGCAATTGCTAAACCCAACCCAAAACCACTAGAACTTTTTTCTTTAGCCACACGCCCTCTATAAAGAGGCTTCATAATTTTCTTTAATTTATTGTTATCAATACCTTCGCCAAAGTCTTCAACCTGAATTGCCACAAAAGTATCATCAAGTTTCACGCTTAACTCAATCAAACGATTTTTCCCACCGTATTTTATGGCGTTATCAATAAGGTTTTTAATTGCCAGAGACAATTTATATTTATCCACTTTTAGATTTAAATCAGGAATATCTGTTATAATTTTTAACCTTTTTTCAATTTCATAAAACATACTACAGGCATCATTGATAAGATTTTTAAGAGTAATTTCTTCAATTTCTAAATCTTCAACATAAGGCGTTGATAGTTTGTCAGAAAGCAACATATTAGAAATCATATCTTTCAGATAATTAATTTCTTTATTAATTGAGTCTTTATCATCTTTAGTTATACTCATATTAGCAAGCAAGAATTTTAATCTGGTCAAAGGAGTTTTTAGTTCGTGACTAACATCAATTAATAAGTTTTGTTTTTGGCTAACCAAAATATCAATATCTTTTGTCATTTTATTAATACTTCGTGACAACTGGGCTAATTCATCAGACCCCTTAACTGGAATTTCAGAATCAAGATTACCCTTTTTTAAATTAACAACATGTCGCCTTATAAGAGTAATAGGATGTAAAAAAGATTTGATTACCCAAAATAGAACAATTAACAAAATTAATAAACTAATAGGAACAATAATTGCTGGTAAATATATGTCATATCCTAAATCATAATCAGTTATAAACCATACGCCCAACAGCTTATCATTAACTGGATATTCAACAAATGTAGCAGGTAAACTTTTTGTACCTCTGTACGGCTCTTTTACAAAATAGTCACCGTATGAGACCCATGTAGAGTGTTTATCTAAACCTAAATGAGTATTACTAAGTGTGGGAGCATCCATATAACTAATATAATTTGTATAATTAAAATGACCTGGAAAATTTAAAAAACTCATGGTATCTACTATTTGATCAACATCAAAATCTATAATTTTATTTTTATTTATATCTTCAAATACAGCAAAAAAAGCCATTTGATTTAAATTGTTCAAATCGCCCTTTATAGACTCTTCAAAGTTAGGATTGTTTTCAAACCCATTGACCCAATCTCTCACTAATAATTCATGCAATATTAGATTTTGATAATCATATATAAGGTCGGTATTTTGATATTGCACACTTTGGGTCTGGTTTGTTGCAAACCACACTATGATAGTAAATATAAAAATGACAGCAACAATTTTGCCAAAAAGAGAATCAGATAAAATTTTCAGTAGCGCCTTTATTGTTTAATCCTATCAATAAATTTATAACCCACACCATGAATCGTTTTGATATATTCAGTATCTGGATCTAGTTTATGTAACTTGCCCCTTAATCTGCTAACCAAAACATCTACTGACCTATCATAAGATTGCCAAGAAATACCACGTAATTTTTCTACTAAAAAGTCTCTATTTAATATTTCTCCACAATTTTCTGCAAAAATTAAAAGCGCCTCAAACTCAGTTGTTGATAAAACTAATTCACTACCGTTTAATATTACTTCTTGTTTTAATTTATCTATTTTTAAATGTTCAAATTCTAAATGATCAACCATAGTTTCTGGATTTTTTATTCTTCTCAAAATCGATTGAATTCTAGCAATTAATTCTTCTGGCTCAAAAGGTTTAGGCATATAATCATCAGCACCCAACTCTAAACCAATGACTCTATCTGAGACCTCTCCTCTAGCAGTTAGCATAATAATAGGGACAGTTGAAGATTCTCGTATTTTTCTGAGTAACTGGAAGCCATCCATTTGAGGCATTGTGATATCTAAAATAATTAGATCTATATCAGATTTTTTCTTAAAAAAATCAAAGCCTTCAATTGGTGAGTTTTGTATTGAAACTTCATACTGGTGATTTTGTAAATACGTTTTAATTAGATCTGTCAGTTTCACATCATCGTCAATAATTAGTATATGATTGTTCATTTATAATCCCCCGCAGCGCTTAAATTTGACTTTCAATGTTCGTTACAATGTTTTTTATCTCTATATCTTTATTCATTTTGTCACCTATACTTTTGTGGGCGTGAATTACGGTAGAATGATCTCTACCACCAATTTGTTTTCCGATATTAGATAGAGACATATTAGTTTTTTCCTTTGTGATGTACATACATATTTGTCTAGCTAAAGCTACCTCCATGCTTCTCCCTTTTCCAAGAACATCTTTTTCTTTCACTTTCAATGTTCGACACACTGTTTTGATTATATTTTGTACATCAACTTGATTGACTTTTCGTTGTCCAACGTGCTTTTCCAATACTAGTTTTGCTAAGGTTAAATCTATATCTTCTCTTTTTAGCGAGGAAATTGCTAATAAATTTACTAAAGCTCCCTCTAATGTACGAATATCACCCTTTATGCTAGTTGCCATAAATTCTAATACTTCATACGGAATCTCTAAACCATCATGTTCTGCTTTGTTCATTAATATTGCTATTCGAGTTTCCAAATCAGGAGGCTGTATATCTATTACAAGACCAGATTGGAAACGTGAGATAAGACGCTCAGTAAAACCTTCCATTTTATTTGGGTGCCTATCAGTTGTCAGAATTATTTGTTTTCCATTTTGATATAAGGAATTAAACAAATGAAAAAACTGTTCTTGCGTTTGTTCTTTTTTGGAGAAAAATTGAGCATCATCTACTAAGAGCATATCTACGTTTCTATATCTTTTTGAAAATTCTGAAGATTTGTTTTTCTGAATGGAATTAATAAAGTCATACATAAACCTTTCAGCGGTAATGTAGATAAGCCTAAAATTAGGATTTTTTTCCTGTACCATATTACCAATTGCTTGTAATAAATGAGTTTTTCCTAAACCCGGAGTACTATAAATTAAAAGGGGATTGAAAGGTGATTGACCAGGCATTTCTGCTACAGAAACAGCAGCAGCTTTTGCAAACTGATTACCCTTACCTTCTATAAAATTATCAAAATTATATCTATCATTTAATTGTGTGTTTTTTTTGTAAGTAGGTGTAGGCAATACATCTTGATCATTTAATTTGGGAATTTCATTTATCTTTTTACTACTAACATTAACATTATAATTAACTACTCTAGGATTTTCTCCAACCTTGATAATTACCTCATTAATTAAGTGCCTATATTTTTGTTCTAACCATTCATAATGATATTGGTTAGGAACTTGTAATTTAATTTCCTCCTCGTTTAATTCTAATACCTCAACATCACTAAACCAAGTTTCATATGCTTGGTTTGTAATTTGCTGTTTAATTAAATCAAGACACTCTGACCAAAAATTTTGCTTTTCCATATTACCTATAAACAAGTTATTAACAATTTTCAAGGGCTATAAAGTTGTGTTAAACTTATAAACAAAACAAGATATTTTTGTAGTTAATTTTTTTAATAATATATAATTTATAATATGATAGTATTGGGTCATAGGGGAGCACCATCTTTAGCACACGAAAATACGATTGAATCTTTTGTGTTGGCCTTAAAAAATAGTGTTGATGGCCTGGAATTTGACATTCAACAAACCAAAGATTACCAACTTATAACGCATCACGACCCTTATATTGTATATCAAAATAAAAAACATATTATTTCAAATTTACTTTTATCAGAAATTAAAAATATGCAACTAAGTTATAATATACCCATACTTGATGAAGTGCTAGCCCTTTGTCCTCCCAATAAAATTATTAATATTGAAATTAAAACACGTGATATTATTAATACAGAATTAATAAATAACTTAATTGGTAATATTAACAAATATAAACTAAACGAATCCGTCATTATTTCTTCTTTCAATCCATTTTTAATAATAGAATTAAAAAAACGTAATCCTAATATTAAAGTAGGCCAATTATGGTGTTTGGATAAACAAGAGCCCTGGTATGTAACTCACACTACAAAAGATTTATTATCCCCGTATTCATTTCATGCAAATGTAGATCATATAAATAAAGATATGAGCGATTGGGCCAGAAGCCAAGGAATGAAGATATATTTATATACTGTTAATACTTCAATACAACTAAACAAAGCGCATAAGGTTGGTGCTGATGGAATTTTTACGGACTATCCCAAAATACTTCAAGAAAGATAATCTAATAATTCTAAATGATTATCTATTATATCACAATTGCACTTTAAAAGACGCTTTTTTGCGTAATGTCCATTTGAGAAAAGAACACAATCTACGCTTAAGCTTTTAGCCACTTCGTAATCATGTACACTATCACCAATCACAAGTATTTCTTTATTATCGCACGATATTTTTTTTCTGATATCTTTGGCTAAACTAATTTTATCATCAGCATAATAATGCCCAATACCTGCAACATTTTTAAAAAAACTATTTAATTTATAAAATCGAACAGTTTCATTTAAAAGATTATTTTCTTGTGCTGAAACTATGGATTGGTTAATGCCTAAAGAGTGTATTTTATTTAACACTTCATATGTATTTTCATATAAATCTGGCTCTTTATTTCTTTTTTTAAACTTATTAATAAATGCGAGTCCAACTTTTTCAAAATTTTCTTTTTCAAAATTAAACCCTAAATTTTCATAATATCTTTTTACAGGAAAAGTAAATTTAGCCCTATAATCACTCACTGATATTAATGGTAAATTCCTTGTTTCTAGTTCTTGATTCATCAACTCTACAAATAGCCAAGCATCATTAATTAATGTGCCATTCCAATCCCATATGATATGCTTATATTTAGTTTGATTTTTCATTTAATGTTTTTAGCAATTCATACGGATAAATACCACTATTATGATTATCTTTCCAAAAAATTCTAATTGCGTAGTGCCCTACCTTTTCAATATAATCTACCTCATAGGCTGCTTGTGTTTTTCTTATACCCTTGCCTATGTAAACATTACCAAAAACATCAGTTTCTCCTGAACAATAAGCGCAAGGGCACGCATCTCTTATAGTTTTGTAATCCAAAAAAGAATTTGAATCATCAGACCATTGAATTGCTAGTCCATTTGGAAAAATATCATATTTATTTACCATTTTGAATAATTCCTAGAATATTATTTATTAAATTTTCATCATTTATATTTACATACATATCCAATATAAGTATAGGAGATTTTTTTAAATCTAGTTTAAAATAATCTTTATAAGTAGTAATGTATAAAATGGAGTCACTGTCTTCCAAAGTATTCAAATAATCATTTGAATTAAAATGATTTGGTAATTTGATATATTTGTCACACCGTAAATCAACATTATGTAAAATTTCAAAAAAGTGTTCTGGATTAGCAATACCACATAATGCGTAAATTTTACTATAATCCTTTTTTTGTAAAATATTATTTGAATCTAATCGATTTCCATTAGGTGTAATAATTTTATATTCAATTTTTAACTCTTTACATTTATAGCGATTAAATAATTTATAATTATTTTTACCTTTTGTGGTATAAATGTAGTCTGCTCTTTTAAGGCCGCTTAGGCTTTCACGTAAATTTCCTAATGGAAAAACCTTTAGAGTTTTTTCTTTATACCAATTACTAATCAGCACAATTTCTATTTGTTTCCTCAAATATATAGATTGAAACCCGTCATCTAAAATAATACAATCAACATTATCTAATGTATTTGCTTTTTCTACAGCACGCCTTTTATTATGATCTATAATAATCCTCACATTTGGCAACTTTAGTTTTTGCAAATAAGGCTCATCTCCCACATCTTGAACATTATATTCAGAAATATTTTTAAAAACAATTTGATCTTTTGTATTTCTTTTATAACCTCTTGTGATAATTACAGGGTTTATATTTTTATCTATTAAATTTTCACATAAAGCTACTACAAAGGGAGTTTTTCCTGTACCGCCCATTTGTATATTTCCAACTGATATTACAGGAATATTGGAATGTAATTTTTTCAGAAATTTTACACTGTATAGAATTTGTCTAATATGTGTAATGAGACAAACAAGCACAGATAATGGAAACAGTATTATTTTACTCATCAATGTAATCATTTGCTTTTTGTTCATAATCAACCATATAACTGGAAACACTTTTTACTATATCATTACTATTGTGCACATATTGTGGTGCTACTAAAATGATTATTTTGCTAAATGGTTTTGGCAAAATAAATTCGTCCCATGAACCAAATTTCCAAAATTTTGAAGAATGTCCAGTTATGGTTATAATGTCAGCATCAAATTTTTTTGCAATTTCTAGAGAACCCTTTTTAGCAATGTGGCGCGGACCTTTAGGGCCATCATTAGTAATACAAACAATTGCATTTTTATCTTCTTCAAAAATTGAAGACATTGTTTTAGAAACTTGCTTTGCATTTCTATTACTAGAACCCCATATAATGTTTATTTTCCATTTTTGTAAAATTGATGCAATGATTGCTCCATCTCTATATGGACTTGCAATAGCCCAAGGCGATAAATTTTTACTTTTAACATAATAAATTGGAAAAAGCATTCTTCCATGCCAAACACATAGCAAAGTTGGCTTTCCATTTTGATAAGTTTTATCAAAGTACTTTTGACCTTTAATCTCAATTTTACAAGTTTTATAAATGAGCGTTAAAGCAAGAAAACCAATCCATTTTAATAAAGTAAATTTCATATTATACTTTTTCGATTAATTTTGCAGCCCTGTTTGATGCACCAGGAGCACCAATTTTTTGTTTTAACATTTTAATCTTATTCATCAATAGATCATAATATGCTTTATCGTTCAATATTTTTAATACTCCATTCACAATATTTAGCTTTGTAGCCTTATGTTGCAAATACTCAGTATACAACTCTTCATTCATAATAATATTAGCCATACTTGCAAATTTTATTTTAACCAATAATTTTGTGATAAGCCATGAAAACCAATTCATTTTATATACCACTACTGCTGGCGTTTCCATAATTGCAGACTGTAAAGTTGCAGTTCCTGAAGAAATGATTGCTGCATTTGATATTTCTAATGCTTTTAAAGGATTATCTTGTACTATTATAATTTCATCATTGATTTGACTATTTAATTTTAATTCTGGGTGAAGGCCCAACAGTATTTGCAAATTTGGGACTTGTCTTTTTATTGCTAGAGCCGACTCAACAAATAATGATAAATGCCTTTCTAATTCTTGATTTCTACTACCAGGAAACAATGTCAAAATGGGCTGTTCAGAATTAATGTTATATTTTTTGTAAAAGTTATCATTTTGTATTCCTGGTTTCCAGATATCCAAAAAAGGATGCCCAACATAATGTGCAGCAACGCCTCTTTTTTCATACCAGATTTTTTCAAATTCAAATATAACTAATAATATATCAACATACTTTTTAATTGTATTAATTCTTTTTTCTTTCCATGCCCAAATTTGGGGGCTGATATAGTATATGATTTTTATATTTGAAATTTTTTTTATTTTTTTTGCTACTCTTAGATTAAAACCTGGATAATCAATCAAGATGATTTTATCTGGCTTATTTTTTTTCAAAAAACGTAATATTCTTTTTTCTAAATTTATAAAAAACTTAATTTTTTTGATTACTTCACCAAAACCCATGACAGCAATTTGATTTAATGGCACCATAGAATTTAGCCCTTGTTTTTCCATAAGAGGCCCTCCAATACCATTTATGGATAAATTAGGAGAATCATTTTTTAGAGCTGTAATTAATTTTGCTCCGTACTCATCACCTGAGGGTTCGCCTGCAATAATAAATATTTTCATTTTTTATATTTTGATTTAATAATATTATTAATCTCAATTGCCACTTCTAGCGCCTTAGCAGAAATATTAGCATTAGATAAACTGATATCATTATTAATAATAGCCTTACAAAAGTGTCTTAATTCTTCTCTTAAAGCATCATACTTTTCAATTGATACATCTTCACTTTTAAAATCCAACTTATTTGTCGTTTGAGAAAATAAAGCGTAATGTTTTGATAGTTTATGATTCATCAAATCCAGACTTGTATAGCAATTATTTTCAAACAACCTTATTTTTCTCATATTTTTATTAGAAATTCTACTAGCAGTTAAATTAACGACGGCACCATTTTTGAATGATATTTTAACATTTGCTAAATCAACATTTTGTGAAACAACATTAATACCATCTGCAACTATATTGATAATAGATGAATCTATCATATGCAACATTAGGTCAATATCATGTATCATTAAATCTAAAATAACTGAAATATCCATACTACGATTACTCAACTTAGACAATCTGTGACATTCTATGAATAAAGGATGATGCTTGTTTTCATTAAACTTTTTAAAAACAGGATTAAATCGTTCTATGTGTCCTACATTAATCACTTTATTGTGTTCTGAAGCCTCCCTAATAATAGCATTTGCTGCATCTACCGTATGAGCAATAGGCTTTTCAATGAAAACATGACAGTTATTTTTTAATGCTAATAATGTAACATCTTTGTGTAATGTAGTAGGGGTTACAACAGAAACTGCATCTGCTGATTCTAAGAGTTGATTTAGAGAATCACATTTATTAATTTTATACTTAAGACTGATCTCATCTAATCTTTGTTGATTTGTATCATAAATACCAATTAATTCTACATCATCGATATTTAATAACTGTTTAACATGGAAATTACCAAGATGTCCAACACCTATAACACCATATTTAATTTTTTTTTCCAACAATCAATTTCTCACTTGTTTATTAATATTCGTATTCACAAATTACAATATAAACACAATACAAAGTATTATGAAAATTGATTTAAATAAAATTATAAGCGCTCTAATATTAATCATTGGACATGTTTTGTTCTTTTTAAACATATCACAAGACATTGCCTATTCTATAATTGCAGTACTAGCAACATTTATTGCTTGGATTTTATGGAATAAAATTACAGATACATTAAGATTAAATTCTTTATTTGCACTAATTGCCGTATCTGGAATTATTATTTCAATTACTACATTTTTAGTTTATGGCGTAGAACCAATTGGCACTAGAAAAGGAACTTTAATACATTTTCATAGCACAGGTATTGCGGTAGCTTTAGGAATTTTTTTCATAACATTAATTCCCTATGTTATTTTCAATTTAAAGTTTAATTTACCAAAGCCGTTTAACATCACTTTTACATCAGGATTTCAAAGCAAACAGAAAGTTGTTAAAAAAGATAAAACAGACAAATATGTAGTGGGTGATGCAAATTGGGAATTAGCTTCAGAAGAGGATGTATCTTCTGGTGATTATAATATTGAATAATTTTTTATTAACAAACATGAAAGGAGGTAATCAATTGAATACGATGTATTTAAGTAACGGTTACAGCCTTGGAGTTATTTTATAGCGGAGGAACGCTGTAACGGAAGTAACTTAAATCAGGGTTTAGACGACTCTACGTCTAAATAAAAAGGGCTACGAAAGTAGCCCTTTTATTTTTTAATAATAATTGATGCGATAAAATTTTTAATATGAAAAAAACCTCATTGCACCAAAATGATTTTTTTTAACTTTAATTCTTTTTTCTATATAATAATTTAATCCTAACATGACTGAATCAATATATTTTTGTAATAAAGGCTTAACTAAAACATAGTACGGTATTATATTATAAATCAAAGACCCTTTATTGAATTTATGTGGGCGTATAGTAATAGTTAATACTGCATTATCATTATTTCTAATTCTCCAAGAAACAAGAGATTGATCTTTACCCTTTTCTCCAATTAATAAATCATAGCCATAATCATCTACCCAATTAATAAAATTGCGTTGATATACTAATCCACTATAGTAATAAATTTCATCTAACGAACCTTTACCAGGCCATTTTAGAGTTTTATTTTTCTCACAAAAAGGATGAAACAATTCCAAATTTTTTGGAGAAGAAATAATAGCCCACAATTCTTCTTTTGAAATTTCTGTGTGAAGTTTACCCGTTATTTTCCACAAAAAATCAGATTCATTTACAATCCTATTATTTGATACCATATATTATTAATGTTCCTTTCCAATTTTTTTTTGCCTCAACTTGTTTATAACGAATATTTTTAAATCCTATTTTTTTGAATGAATTAACCCACTGCTCAATTGAAAGTGTTGTTATATCTAAATTAAACTTTTCACCCCAATCCAAAGATTCTGTATTTTCTAAATAATGATCAATCCCCATGATAAACATTCCACCATTGCTCAGACCTGCTTCAAAAATTTTTTTCATAATTTTCTCAGGTTTAGAAAAATAATACAAAGTTTCCATAGAAAAAATAATATCATATTTATGATTAGGATTCCACAATTCAATATTTTCGTTAAAATAAGTTCCTTTAGGATCCAATATTTTGGCCTTCTTAATCATATGCGTTGCACCATCTAAACCATGAGCATCATCGCACAAAGAGTATTCTTTAAACTTTCTTACTACCCAACCATTACCACACCCTAAATCCAGCGCTTTATAATTTTGATAATTTTTTTCAATAATTAAGTTAAACATATGATCAACAGATTTGTGGTGACCTCGCTCCATTCCCTTATCTTTACCTAAAATTGCCCATTCATCAAATGTCATTATATTCTTATTCATAAAATCTTTTCAACCTTCTTTTTAGTTTAATTTTCCATATTCCAAATTTCAGCAGGTAGTTTTTTGGATATTTTTTAATAATAATTTTTGCTGCATTTTTCAATTTTGTAATATCTTGGGATAACTGATTATCATGATGATTATAATTATAATTTACAAGAGCCTCATTGATGCCCATGACTTTGTAATCTTGACATACTCTAATACAAAAATCATAATCTTGCAAAGCGGGCAATGACTCATCGAATTCTCCCACTTTTTCAATAATTTCCTTTTTAACCATTATTGAAGATGTAATACCTATGAAGTTATCCCAAAAAATAGATTTTTTAGTAGATTTAAAGATGCTATTTTTAAAACTATATTTAGTTTTATTTATTTTTAAAATATTTTTTCCAGTATAACACAATCCAATATCATATTTTTTAAAACAATTCAGTTGTTTTTCAATTTTACAATTTTCCCAAGTATCATCATCATCCAAAAAAGCAAGATACTCACCATTAGCGCAATGTAATCCTAAGTTACGTAACACATTAGGATGATTAACTTGAGAATGTATGTATATAAGATTTTTATTTTTTGTAATAAAATCTTGTGTTTTCATATTTTGACTGCTATCAACAACAATAACTTCAATATTTTGATAAGTTTGATTTAATACACTAGTCAATGCATTTTGTAAAAAATCCAAACGATTATAGGTAGTGATGATAACAGTAACTAAATCACTCATTTTATGATTTCCATTAATTTCCGATTCTGATTTTGCCACAGCAACTCTTTTTGAATAGTTGTGCTCAATTTAAATTGATCTTTATTTTTTACAATTTTTTTGAAAGCATTAATAAAAGCCGCTGTATCTTCTGGATCTATTGCAACACCACATTTATATTGAACTATCATTTCATTCATTGCTAATAAATTGCTACAAATAATAGGAAGCCCAGAAACTGCATATTCAAATAATTTATTAGGGAGAGCATTTTCATAACTTTTTGATATGGGCTGAATCACACTTACACCAATATCTGCTGCATTAGAAAACACACTTAATTTTTCATAGGGTACTGAATCTATAAAAAAAATTTTATCTGTTACACCTTCTTTTTTTGCTGCTTTAATATAAATGTTTTTCATTGGACCATCTCCAACTAAGACAAGTGCGGTATCATTTAATTGTTTTAAACATTTCAATATGAATCTTATACCTCTCCCTCTATGTAATTTACCTTGATATAATAAAATTTTTGTTTGATTATTAATACATAATATTTTTCTTAAATCTATATTAGATGGCTTAAAGAATGTTTCTCCTGGAAGATTTTTAAAAATTTCAATATTAACATTTGGATATAATGATTGTAAATAGTTTTTATCAATATTTGCATTTGCAATTACATAGTCTGCGTCGTAGATGTATTTTTTTTCATATGATGACCAAATTTTTTGAATAATAGGCCTCTTAATTAGAGCCGCTAACTTAGTATAGATTTCTCTTGAATCATAAATTAATTTGTATTTCTTTTGCTTTTTAATTTTAGCTGCAGGAACTAAAGAATATAAATCTGAAGCAATTATAGTGCGGGGATTTTCCTGTCTGATAAAATGTTGTATTAATTTAAAGTATTTAAAATATTTAGTTAATGAATACTTAAATTTTTTTTTATCTATTAATAGTATTTGCGCACCATTAATTTGGAACTCTTCCTTTACAGAGGATACGCCGATAACTTTAACTGCATATTTTTTTTGGCGAAATTGATTTATCATATTCATACATCGCCCATCATATAAAGGGTTGCCCCAAAATATGATCATAACGTCCGTGTTATACATTTTTTACACCCCTTAATCCACGCATTAGATCAATTAAAAAACGTGTTCGCTTGTAACCAAAAAAAATTGCAGCACGATATAAACAATTTTTTAATGAAAAGGGATATATTTGAAATGCTTTTAAATAATATTTATCAATATCAGAGGTTTCTAAATTTATCAAAAATAATTTTTCATATACTCTTGCTATTCTTCTATAATGATTAGATATATTTTTTTTAGATGTATTTTCACAAAGATAATCAAAATGTTTTGTAACGATATATGATAATGCTCTTGCTTCNTTTTTTAAATTCAATGACTGGCTATCATNATTGACACACCAAGTAAATAATGATTCATTCAAATATGCAATNTTTAAGTCTAATTTTGATAANTCTATAAAAAAATTCCAATCCTCACTTGGAACACTNTCTTGATCAAAAGGATTTTNNATTTTATTAACTATTTCNTTTTTAATCATNACAGATTGAAANAATGGACCNGGNCTNTTTAATATTTCATCTTTAAAATANTCACCAAAAGGCCTCATATTTTTTTTCTCNATCTGANCTTNTTTTTCAATTGAATAATCGCTAATAACCATATCATAATTTTCTATTAACATGATTTGTTTNNACAGTTTATNCTTATTCCACNTATCATCATCATCTATGAAAACNAATATATCGCCTTTACTATGTTTAAATCCCACCTCTCTACTTANAGCGCACCCCTGATTTATANNATTANAAAAATATTTAATTCTTGAATCATTATAACTATTAACAACNTCTTTAGTATTATCATTTGAATTATCNTCAATAATAATTAATTCAAAATGAGTATAAGTTTGTTCTAAAACACAATTTATAGTTTTATCAAGTATGGNACCGCGATTGTAAGTTGGAAGAATTATTGATATCATTTAAATAATAAAATTATATTTTTCAAACCATGTNTATAAAGTAAATAACAAATCAANAANAAAGTTCCAAACATAATATAATACTGAATGTTTAATTGAAAAGTAAACGATAAAATAGAAACNACAATACACATCCANAGNAANCCNATATCTNTCCAATTNATNGGTATAGGCANCCAATTTTTATTTTTATAAAATAANAATAAAAACATAANGCCATAACTCACAGANGTTGCAATTGCTGCNCCCATAATATTAAANTTNGGTATTAATAAAATATTNAGGATTATATTTGTAAAAGCCCCACANACTCTAAAAATAGGTGACCAATTTTGTTTGTTGTTTAAATAAATTGCAGGCATATGTATAATGTACATTNCATAAAAAATNTGAGAGCACAACATAATGGGAATAATATGATTAAATTTTGAATANGTCTCACCAATCAAAGGTATATTNACAAANGGTATTTCAAGGTTTGNAATTGTTGGTATTACAATACCAACAAACCAAGAAACACTNAAAGTTAATATAATAAAAATAGTGCCAACAACTTGATATTTTTTTATAGCCTTTTCATNATTNCCATTACTTAAATAAAAAGGTTGCCAACCTAAGTTAAANGCATTTATNANAAATANNGGTATACTAGCTAATTTAGCAGCTACTGAATATGTNCCAATTAAATTGTTAACATAATTAGGNTCNCNAATAGGATTAACTAGTAAAAATTTTAAAAGATATCTATCTAAAAGTGTCATCANCATAAAAAAGATTGCNGCTGGNAAAAATCTTAAACCTAGTGATATTAATTGTTTGATATATTTTTTAGAAAAATGACNAAGACTCAAATTTTTAAATAAAACTGGGGAAAATATTATTATTGTAACNAATGAGCCATATAATAATGCNAGAAGNGCACCTTCTAAACCCANTAATTCATTTTTTACAAAATGGAAAGAACANCCTAATGTGGTAATAACCCCTATTGTTTGACCNATCATATAGTACAAAGCATAGTTTTGAATTCGTAAAATATCTATTATTCTAAAATTCATTGTATCGCACATGACAATTAAAATAATATATTTAATTTGTGATTGTAATAAACCAAANAAACTATTTATTTCTTGTTGTGGAATCAATAAACTNANAAACCANAGCAATGATGAAATAACTGAAATAACCAATAAAATATAAATTAAGTAAGTAGATATTATTGCCTTTTGNTNNTCAGATTGACTATATAATTTTAAAAACCCATCACCAACACCGTGTGAATAGCAAATTCTTAAAAATGCAATAGAGGTNACGACTAATACAAAATTACCATACCANACATTACCANNNCNATCCAAAATATTAGTATATAATGGCAAGAGTANAAAAGTCATAATNCGCATGATAGAAGTACCAANTGCGTANATTATNGANGATTGAAATAATGATTTGATNGAAATCATATATTTATAATTTTAANTTCATAACTTTTCTAATCATAGTTTTNGCACCAAACTGTTCTTTNAANTTAATCAATGAANCNTGCGGTATAATTTGTTCATTNTCATATAATTGAGATACACCTATNTCAAAAAANNTTAAATTATTTTCTTTTGCCCATTTTAGGGATTCATAAATTTGTANNGTTGANATTTGCATATTTTGAAAATTGTANTCAATCATATTATAAAACAATATNCAACTATGAGAATTNGTAATAAAATTTANNGCACCTCCTATTACNTTATTATCTTTATATGTTAATAATAATTTGATNTGATTGGGAAATTTTTTCNTCAAACTTTTNAATTCAGATAATGAGTGNGTTGGNAAAGCGTTATGTTTTTTTTTNTTTTGAATTAAAATTGGATAGAAACTATCTAAATCCTCACTCAGCATAATTTCAACTTCATTATNATATTTTTTAATATATCTTTTTTTACGTGNATGCATNTGTTNAAATAAATCANCTTTTAAATCNACGAAACTAGAAATATAATATTCNATATCTNTAAAACCTTTGTTATAAAGACAGTATTCNATTACCTCATGGTAATTTTGGAAGTAAANAAAAGGAGTGGGTATAATTACAATTTCTTTTAAATTATTTTNTTTAGCGNTATCAANAAGTTGNTCAATCATTTNATTNCTCNANTCAAAAGATAAATCATTATGTATAAATCCACCAAAACTTGCTCCTGGATGAGAGTGCAATATANCATTTACTATNGCNCCAGAAAACAATCCTTCAATTTTATCTTTATTTTTGAAAATATATGAANAGTCNTCGAANNTACGATCTTGATGATAAGATAAAAANNTTCTCATATGAAAAATTGTTCCATTATTTGATGAACTAACATATGAGTCCCAAATGTCCTTATGGACATTTTCTTGATATTTAATAATTTCTAACATATCCTAATATATTAATAACAATCAAATTTAATTCTTTTTAATTAATTATTTTGTAAATTTATAATATTATTTAAGGTCACATTAATCTTATGGCTAAGATATATAAAATTCATTCAAGACAAATNATTGATTCTNGAGGNACNCCNACTGTTGAAGTAGAATGTCATCTAGATGANGGNACTTTTGCCTTAGCAGATGTACCAAGTGGNGCTTCTACAGGAGAGCATGAAGCGCTNGAGNTACGCGACAANNCAAATCAATATTTTGGAAAATCTGTTTATAANGCTTTATCAAANGTAAATGATATTATAGCACCAGCATTAATNGGAAANGGTAGCAATGACATTTATGAAATTGATCAATTAATGTTTGANTTNGANGGNACTTNNAATAAACAAAATTTAGGAGCCAANGCTATACTTGGCGTATCTCTTGCTTGNCTTAAAGCNTTTGCAAGTTCTCAAAAAATGCAAACATTTGAATTTATTAAACAGATTTCAAANACAACNNAAAATGTAATGCCAATACCAATGATGAATATATTAAANGGCGGAAGTCATGCNGANAATAATGTAGATATTCAAGAGTTTATGATTTATCCTTCTGGATTTAAAACATTTTCTGAATCACTACAATGTGGATGTGAAGTATTTAATACTTTAAAAACTGTTTTAAAACAAAAGGGNTATAGNACATCAGTTGGAGATGAGGGAGGGTTTGCNCCTAATTTAAAATCTAANCAAGAAGCATTAGATTTATTAATGGAAGCAATAGAAAAATCTAATTATNNAGCTGGTAAAGAAGTTTTTTTGACTTTAGATGTTGCTTCAAGTGAATTTTTNAATAANGATAAGCAGACATATCGTTTAGAATCTGAAAATAAAAATCTAACAAATGACCAAATGATAGATTGGTATTCACATCTTTGNGAANATTATCCAATTGTTTCNATTGAGGATGGATTAGATGAAAATGATTGGTCAGGTTGGCAAAATTTATATTCNGAATTAGGAAAAAATGTACAATTAGTTGGNGATGATTTAACTGTTACAAATTTAGTNAGGNTAGAAAAAGCAATTTCTTCAAANGCCATAAATGCTATTTTNATTAAACTTAACCAAATTGGNAGTGTATCTGAAACAATAGATGCAATACTTTTAGCACANAAACATAATTTAGGTGTAGTTGTATCTCACCGCTCNGGCGAAACAGAAGATACCACCATATCTGATTTAGCNGTGGGCACTNGNGCAGGCCAAATTAAAACAGGTTCATTATGCAGGAGTGAAAGAGTAGCAAAATACAATCAGNTNCTTAGAATTGAAGAAATGNTATCTTCCAATTCAATTTTCGGNTTTAAAAATAATGAATAAANTNTTTATTTCTGTNATCATCTGCTTTNTATTTTANTTATTTATTAAGGAGGATGGCTTATTAGAATATTANAAAGGATATAATAATTTTAATNAACTCCAAGAAAAAAAAATTAAATTNCAGAGTGAACTTCTAAAGATTCAAAATGAGAATGAATTAATTAAAACAGACAAGAATNATATAGAAAAAATTGCAAGAGAAGAATATTTTTATATTTATCCNAATGAAATTATTATAAGTTTAGATTAGTATGTTTAAAAAATTACTAAAATATATCTTTTTTNCTTTTTTTGTATTTAATNCGGTATTTGCAAANGATTCATCAGAAATTGAATTATTTATTTTTGAAGATATTGCTTATCTTTCTTTGGAAGAATTTTGNGAATCTCAAGAACTANCNTANAATNTNTATTTTGANAAATCAAAAATAGANTTCNCNTATAAAAATCAAAAAATNNCCTTTTCTAATAATTCATCATTTGTAAAAATAGATAATNAAATTTATCATATGGTTAAAAATATTATATTAGNAGATAATAAATTTTATGCTCCATTAAATTCTTTTNTACGGCTNTATANACAATTTGAAAATAAAAATTTTATNGTTGATTACAACAANAAAANAATNTCNATTANNCNCACACCGATTATNNCNCAAATAGAGNANGTCGATCAAGAATTATTAAATACAATTAATAATGAAGAAAATTGGAAAATTACAACTGTAGTNATTGATCCTGGNCATGGNGGNAAAGANCCNGGNGCGATNGGTTANCATAATATTAAAGAAAANCATATTGTTCTTGATATAGCNAAAGANTTAGGAAGTTTTTTGAATAGAGAAATGCCNGAGNTAAATGTTATTTATACNAGAACCGATGANACATTTTTAGGTTTAAAAAANAGAACNGCATTTGCTAATAAAAATCAAGGACACATGTTTNTGAGCATNCATGCTAATGCAAGTACTGCAAAAACNGCAAGAGGNTTTGAGATATTTTTATTACAACCTAATAGNGTAGATAAAGCNATTGATGTNGCAGTAAGAGAAAATGCTTCAATNTTTTTTGAAGAAAACCCTGAACANTATGAACAAAATCAAATGATTGCNTCNGTATCTGANAANATGTATTTACAGGAGAGTGAAAAATTGGCTGTNGCAATACAATCTGCTGTTAAGNAAGAACTNCCTAAAACTCGTATGAGAGGAATNAAACAGGCAGGATTNTANGTTTTAGTTGGTGCNGCAATGCCAAAAGTATTGATTGAAGCTGGATTTATTACTAATAANTCNGAAGCAAAATTACTTAATAANTCTAGTTATCGTTCAGAAATGGNATACGGNATATTTAAAGGNGTACAAACTTATATTAANTCACATAATTCNCAAATTATATCCCAGTAATGTCNAAAAAAAGTTCTAAAATTGGTATTTTTGATAGNGGNTTNGGNGGATTAACAGTTTTAAAATCTATNAAACAAAAATATCCTAACGAAAAATTTATATATGTNGGAGANACAGCATTCTTACCATATGGNTCTAAAACAGCAGANACTATNANTCNAAGANCTCATAAAATTGTTCAATTTNTAATTAAAAAAAANGTTAAGGGTATTATNGTTGCTTGNAACTCAGCNTCNTCTGTNGCTTTNAAATCNTTANAGAANGAATATNNGACTCCNATATTAGGAGTNATTGAATCAAGTATAAAACTTGCNCTAAAAAATAAAGANNTCAAAACTATTGGATTGCTTGGAACCTCTACNACTGTNAATTCTAAAGCNTATGANAGCNAATTACTTTNNNANTCNAATNAAGTAAAATTATTTTCGACTGCTTGNCCACTTTTTGTGCCCCTAGTTGAAGAAGGTTGGATTAATAANAANACNAATATNATTTCATCAATTGCANAAGAATATATAAAAANATTATTNCAAAAAAATAAAAANATNGATTCAATNATTTTGGGCTGTACTCACTATCCAATTTTGTTAAANCAAATAAAATNTGCNATTTCATCATTAGGTTATAATGCTGATCGTTTATTTTTTATTGATAATGGNGCTGCTATTTTAGAAGATTTACATANANATTTTTCCATCAACGANANTGGATNANATNCNAANGATGAANTATTAAGAGTCTTAGATATAGAAGATGAATTTTATGTNACNGATTTACAACCTAATTTTATAGANCTAGCTAATAATATTCTNNATNCAAAACAAAATATNAAGACTATCAANACTAATCCTNAAATTTTATCATTATGAAAAAAGACCATTTAAATTATTTAATTTCATTAGAGACATCAGGNATAAAATTAGGATTAGAAAGAACAGAAANTTTAATGAAAGCCTGTGGATCTCCTCATAATTCNTTAAAATGCGCTCAGATTGTAGGGACCAACGGNAAAGGATCNGTNTCTGCAATATTTGCTAATATATTAAAACAATCTTCATNTAAAGTNGGTCTNTATACATCTCCTCATTTANCNCATATTAATGAAAGGATACGANTAAATGGNACAGCAATATCNGATGATAAAATTGTTGAATTTATTAATCTTTTNAAGGATGATATTANCAGATTAAAAGTTTCATTTTTCGAAGCAATGACTGCAATGGCAATATGGTATTTTAAAAATCAAAGNGTTGATTTTGCTATTTTNGAAACAGGGTTAGGTGGNAGATTAGATAGNGTGTCNATTTGTAATCCTCAAATAATACTTTTCACAAGAATNTCACTTGATCATCAACATATTTTAGGAGATAATNTAGANCAAATTGCTTATGAAAAAGCNGGAGCNATTAAAAGTAATAGTATNTGTATNTCTTANCCTCAAAAANAAGAGGTNGAAAAAGTTTTAAATAANAAAGNAAAANACACTAATAGTTCTATNGAATATATNNTTGATGAAAATGATCAAGTTAATTTAAATGGNAAACATCAATCCATAAATGCATCTTTAGCAATAGCAGCAGCAAAAAAATTAAAAGGATTTAATGTTACNAACAANACNATACNAAAAGGTCTTANAACTNTTAAGTGGCCNGGANGACTTCAAAAAATTTATGAAAAACCCACTNTTTATTTCGATGTTGCNCATAANGAAGAAAGTTTTTTTATGNTATGTAAATTTGTNCAAAATTTAAATTTCAAAGGTAAAAAAATNTTAATAATTGCNTTACAACANAANAAAGATCTTGGACAATCAATTGATNAAATAATCAANATATTTGATGAAATNNTTNTTACTGAAACNAAAGTAAGAAATTTNATGAGCACTAATAANTTATTTAACATATTAAATAGCCAAAANACNAAAATGATTGCAGANCCTANTGCAGCTATTAANTANNNNAAANATTTNANCCNAAACGANNTATGTGTCATTGCAGGGTCTCATTATTTAGGGCCATTTATTAGTNAAGAATTTAAAATTTACTTTGANAATATATAAAAAAGAGAATAAATTANGACAACGAGCAAATGCTTCGTCTTTAACAAATCTATTTAATAATCCAAAAAATTAAAAATCAAAAAATATGAATATAAGAGA
This sequence comes from Fidelibacterota bacterium, assembly GCA_002711465.1. Lineage (GTDB taxonomy): Bacteria > Fidelibacterota > Marinisomatia > SCGC-AAA003-L08 > D37C17 > TMED6. Next base: position 62,174 of record PARL01000002.1, read on the forward strand.
ATTACAAAATTTAACGGTNAAAAAATTACAAGCAAAAGCAACAGAACTTGGCATATCNGAATATATAGGCTTNAAAAAACAAGAATTAATTAAATTAATTTTAGACTTTCAAGTCAATAAAGAAGAAACATTATATGCTACTGGAGTATTAGAAGTATTGCCTGATGGATATGGGTTTTTNCGATTTTCTAACTATAGTTATTTACCAGGNCCTGATGATATNTATGTATCGCATTCACAAATNAAAAGATTTAGATTAAAAACTGGTCATTTAATATCTGGTCAAATNAGNCCACCTAAAGATAAAGAGAAGTTTTTTGCTTTGTTGCGGGTTGAATCAATTAATGGTATTCAACCNGATAATGCTAGAGGACTTGTAGTTTTTGACAANTTAACTCCTTTATATCCTGAAGAATTAATAAANCTNGAAACTNATACTACNTCTAAATCAACAAGAATTATTGATATGCTTTCTCCTATTGGAAAAGGTCAAAGAGGTTTAATAGTNGCNCAACCTAAAACNGGTAAAACAATACTANTACAAAAAATAGCAAANGCTATTTCAGAAAATAACCCNGAANTAAATTTAATTATATTATTAATTGATGAAAGACCAGANGAAGTGACNGATATGGCAAGAAGNGTAAAAGCNGAAGTNGTAGCATCAACCTTTGATGAGCCACAAGACAGACACGTTCAGGTTGCTGAGATGGTNATCGAAAAAGCAAAANGATGTGTTGAAGCAGGAGAAGATGTAGTTATACTTNTAGATTCAATAACACGTNTAGCNAGAGCATATAATACTGTTATGCCTCATAGTGGAAAGATTTTATCNGGTGGNGTGGATTCAAATGCTTTACANAAACCNAAAAGATTNTTTGGNGCAGCCAGAAATGTAGAGGATGGAGGTTCTTTGACNATTATTTCNACNGCACTTATAGANACTGGTAGNAGAATGGACGAAGTTATNTTTGAAGAATTTAAAGGAACNGGTAATATGGAATTAGTGCTTGATAGAGAATTAAGTGATAAAAGAATTTATCCTTCNATTAATATNAANAAATCTGGCACTAGAAGAGANGAAAAATTATTATCTAATAGGGATTTATCNAGAATATGGGTTCTTAGAAAACTNTTGTCNGAAATGAAAACNAAAGAAGCTATGGAATTTTTATTAGAAAGATTATCAAGNACAAAAACTAATAGAGAATTTCTTGATACCATGAGTAGTTAAATTGTTTACTAAAAGACTAGATAGAATTCAACCATCTGCTACTNTAGCNATGACAGCCAAAGCGGCAGAATTACGTTCACAAGGTNTTGATGTTTTNAACTTTAGNGTTGGCGAGCCTGATTTTAATACTCCCANAAATATTATTGATGCAGCAAAAAAAGCAATGGATNAAGGATATACAAAATATACTCCAGGATCAGGNATTANAGAATTAAGAGAAGCTGTATGTAAAAAAATTAAANGAGATAATAACTTAGATTANAATATTGANAATGTTGTTGTTTCTTGTGGAGGTAAACATTCATTATATAATGCATGCCANGTTTTATTTGAGCATGGAGATGAAGTNATNATTTTTTCGCCGTATTGGGTATCTTTTCCAGATTTTNTTTCCNTTACNGGNGCTAAACCTATCTTTGTTAATACTCTTTCAGANAGACAATANGAGCCAGATTTTAATGANTTANAATCCAAAATCACAAAAAAAACTAAAGGAATAATTATNAANTCACCTTCAAATCCTACAGGTGGNGTTTGGAGTGATGAGGCAATCAAAAAAACCTTAGAAATATCATTAAAAAATGATTTATGGATATTTTCAGANGAATGTTACGAACAATTAGTTTATGANATGGATTTTNTAAGTATTGCAAATTTTNCTAAAAATAAAGANAAAATTTTAACATTTCAAAGTTGTTCAAAAACCTATGCAATGACAGGCTGGAGAATTGGNTATACTATTGGTGAACCAGCAGTCATTAAGGCTATTGGAAAATTACAAAGTCAAAGNACATCATGNCCTAACTCTATAGCTCAATATGCAGCAGTAGAAGCTTTGGTAGGTAATCAAGATATAATATCTGATATGGTAAATACNTTTAAGGTAAGAAGAGATTTAATAATTGATGGATTAAATTCAATTGATCATATAATNTGCGATANACCNAAAGGTGCTTTTTATGTTTTNCCTGANATTAGTTATTACTTAAANAAATCATATAAAAATAAAATTATTAAATCAGCATATGATTTGAGTATGATTTTGCTTGAAGAGNAATATATAGTAACTGTTTCNGGTGAAAGTTTTGGAGCNCCAAATAATATCAGATTTTCATATGCAACATCNGAAGAAAATATCCGTCANTTAATANATAGATTNAAATCAATATTTCATTTGATAAAATAAAACTTTTCATTTAATGAAAATAATCNTTAAACTATGGTCCTTTTATAATTGGAGATNAATACGTAATGTCAAAAGTATGTAAAATAACAGGAAAAAGGCCTAGAGTTGCTAATAATGTCTCAAAAGCCAACAATAAAACNAAAAGACGTCAGTTACCAAATTTACAGTCTAAAAAAATATTTGTTCCTGAATTAGGTAAGAATGTTCGTATTAAACTTTCAGTTAAAGCATTAAAGACTATTGATAAATATGGTTTGTTNCCTTATTTAAAAAAGAAAGGACTATCTTTACAAGATATAATCTAAATATGAAAAAAGATACACATCCTGAAAATTATAGATTTGTAGTATTCCAAGATAATTCTTGCGACTACTCTTTTTTAACAAAATCTACAATAGANACNACAGAAACNATTAAATGGCAAGATGGTAAAGANTACCCNCTNTACAAACTCGAAATTTCTAATAAGTCTCATCCTTTTTTCACTGGAAANCAAAACCTNGTTGATACNGCTGGTAGAATTGAGAAATTCAACCAGAAGTANAAAATGAAAAAATAAGTACACTTAGANTTAATCTCTCTTTTTTNAAAATTCGAATCTGCTTATAATACTATATGCTATATCTAATTTATAGNANCATTTTGCGNACGCAAATGNAACTGAAAANTTTAGTTTCATTATTAACATCAGAATTTAACGAAAGTTGTTAGGTTAAAAATGTTAGAAAAATTAAAAAAGATAATCNAAGATTATAATGAATTAAATCTNAAGTTAACNGACCCTAGTATCATTAATGATATTAAAATGTATCANAANATATCACAAGATTTCAGCANTATAAAAGATAAAGCACAATTAGCTCAAAATTANATTNANAAATTAGATGAAATAAATGANATAAAAAGTATAATAGATAATGAAACTGATGTNGAGATGAAAGATTTAGCTCAAGAAGAGTTAGATTCGTTAAATGTTGAAGTTGAAAATTTACAAGAATCAATCGAANAAATTTTANTAGAAACTGATCCNGATGATAGTAAAAATATNATTATAGAAATAAGATCCGGCACNGGNGGNATAGAAGCGGCNNTATTTGCAGAAGATTTATTTAGAATGTACTCACGTTATGCAGAAGATAAAACATGGAAAACAGAATTAATGAGTTTNAATGAAAATGATGGNGGAGGCATTAAAGAGGCTGTTATTTCGTTCAAAGGTAATAATGTTTTTGGACAGATGAANTATGAAAGNGGAGTTCANAGAGTTCAGAGAGTCCCTGAAACAGAATCAAGTGGTAGNATTCATACAAGTGCNGCTACTGTAGCTGTACTTCCAGAAGTTGAAAACATAGATATTGAAATTAATGANTCAGATATAAAAATTGATACNTANAGAGCTTCTGGNGCNGGAGGACAACATGTNAATAAAACNGAATCTGCAATCAGAATTACCCACTTAAGNAGCGGNTTAGTTGTTACTTGTCAGGATGAAAGNTCTCAACATAAAAATAAAGATAAAGCAATGAAAGTATTANGAGCNNGATTATATGATTTACAAAGAGAACAGCAAGCCAAAGAACGAGCNGATGTACGAAAAAGCATGGTTTCTACAGGTGATAGAAGTGCAAAAATTAGAACATATAATTTTCCACAAGGAAGAGTCACAGATCATAGAATTAACTTAACATTATATAAATTAAATGAAATTATTAATGGTGATTTAAATGAGTTAATNCAAAANTTAAAAGTAGAAGACCACAAAAGTAGAATTTCNTCATAGGNTACATATGANAAATAAAACTATTTNTGATGCTATAAAATATGGGAATNACCATTTATCCAAAATCTTTTCTAATTATNAAAATGAAACATTATGGATTTTACAAAAAGTTTTAAATGAAGATTTAACATTTATAACNNTTAATAAAAANCANCCTATTTCTCANGAAAATTATGNAATATATATTAANCTAATANGNAGAAGAGANCGNTCAGANCCNATTCAGCACATATTAGAATCTGTTATTTTTTACGGTTATAAGTTNATAGTAGATGAGAATGTTTTTATACCAAGACCTGAAACTGAGTTAATGATTGACATAGTAAAANAACAAATAGGTAAACCAGAGCATGTGTTAGAAATAGGAACAGGNACTGGCTGTATAGGANTTTCATTAGAATTAGAAAAAGTAACAAACTATTTTGAATCTATTGATATTAATCATGATGCAATACNNCTNGCAAAAANNAATGCAANNNTNCATGGNTGTAANAAAATTACATTTAAAAATGAAAATATTTTTCAATTCATACCTAAAANCAANTATGATCTNATTATATCAAACCCCCCATATATTAGTATCAAAGAAATTCCAGCCTTAGAAACAGAGGTGTCTTTATACGACCCTTTAAATTCATTAACTGATTTTAAAGATGGTTTAACTTTTTATAGATTTTTTAATGATTTTGGAAAATCNCACCTNAAAAAANACGGATTTATGTTATTTGAANTAGGNCAAGATTCACAGGTTAATGAATTAAAAAAAATATTCTNACANAATGTATATAATTATAAATTTATTAAAGATNTAAATGGAAAAGAACGATTTATCCTATTAAATAAAAAATGATAAAAGCANATTTACAAATAATTAGACCATTNAATATCTTAATTTCNACTAGNTGTGTGATTTTAACTGCNTTAATATNTAATAAANTATCTTATCAACTGATTCCCTTAATTATTGTAATTGCTTGNATTGCTAGTTTTGCAAATATCATTAATGATGTTTTTGATTATGAGGTTGANAAAAAAAANAAACCTAATCGTCCAATATCATCTGGATTAATAAAATTTAANTCAGCACTTATTTTNTGTTNTTTATTATTNGTTATTACNANNATTATAATTTTTTATTATGATTTTAATGCTATTTCTAAAATTCTCATATTAGGTATAAATTTACCCTTAATAATTTTTTATACTCCCNTTTTTAAGAATNTTCCATTTATNGGAAANATTATTATNGCATTTATTTTAAGNATGGTATTTATTGTAAGNNCAATNTANTTNGANGGTGATNTTTTNNAGATAANTCCTCCTNCNATTTTAGCATTTTTATTAATGTTAATAAGAGAANTNGTTAAAGATGTNGCAGATTATGAAGGTGATAAAGATTTAAAAATTAATACTTTTCCTGTTGNGTATGGTATTNNTAATACNATCAAACTANTTTTAANTTTAGTATNAATTTTGATANTAACCTCNTTTTNATTTACATCTTTCTATAATATTNTNTATTTNTATTCAATAATTTTTTTAGTNGACATNCCTTTNCTTTACTNTAGNATTAAACTNTTTAAAAATCCCCATCCAAATTATTGTAAATATTTCGAAAAAGTATTAAAATTNCTTACTATCTTTGGAGTGATAGTNATTTATCTATCAATAATATAAAAATTATGTCNTCATTTATACATTTACATAACCATTCAGACTTTTCTTTATTAGAAGCATCTCAATCAATTAAGTCAATTGTAAACAGAGCACAAGAATTGTCAATGAATGCAATAGCATTNACTGAAAAAGGCAATCTTTTTTCTATGATTGATTTTTATAAATATGCTAAGAAAAATAANATTAAACCTATNATTGGGTGTGAAATAAAAGTNATNCANGAGATTGATAAACAATTTGCNTTNGTGCTNTTAGCTAAAAATAACATTGGTTATTTAAACNTAATGAAAATAGTTTCNCTTAGTTATTTAAANTCANANAATGATAANCCTGTTATAGATTTTGAACTNTTAGAAAAATATAATGAGGGNTTGATTGCNCTNTCATCAGGNATTAATGGTATAATAGGTTATTATGCTTCAAATGGNGATTATNANAATGCTTTACAAAATACAAAAAAAATNAATGAACTTTTTANTAATAATTTTTATTTAGAAATTCAAAACCATGGTCATACTAATCAATTGGAAGCAATTACAAATATCACAAAGATATCATCAGAACTTTCCATACCCCTTGTNGCNACTAATGATACTTATTACACTTATAAAGAGGATGCTGAATCGTGTGATATCATTCGTAATATTGGCTTAGGTTATAATATTAATGATCCAAAAAGATCATTATCTAAATCTAATGAGTATTATATTAAATCNTCTGAAGAAATGTTAGATTTGTTCAAGANTTATCCAGAAGCAATTAATAATACNAAAATTATTGCTGATCAGTGTAANGTTGAAATCAAAATGGATGAGTTNTATTTGCCTCCTTATACAATACCTGAAAATTCCACTTCNAAAAATGCTGANGAATATTTATTAGAATTATGCAATCAGGCATTAGAAAAAAAATATTCTAATATTGATGAGAATATTTTAAATAGACTAAAATATGAATTAGNCATTATTNAAAAAATGGGATTTGCAAGTTACTTTTTAATAACCCAAGATTTCGTTCGTTATGCNAAAACAAATGATATTCCAGTAGGNCCAGGTAGAGGATCAGCAGTNGGATCATTAGTATCTTATTTAACAGGAATNACCAACTTAGANCCTTTAAAGTATAACTTAATTTTTGAAAGATTTTTAAACCCAGATAGAATTTCAATGCCTGATATTGANATAGATTTTTGNATAGAAGGTAGAGAAAAAGTTATTAATTATATTAAAGATCAGTATGGTCACAAGTCTGTAGCACAAATTATTACTTTTGGAAGTATGAAAGCAAAGTCAGTAATCAGAGATGTAGGAAGAGTACTAGGAATGGGTTATGGTGACGTTGATAAAATTGCTAAAATGATTCCTGANGATTTAAAAATAACAATTGAAAAAGCACAAAAAGTAAATAAAGATTTAAAAAATCTTATTAAACAAGATGCAGCATGCCAAAATTTGATAAGCATATCAAAAAAATTAGAAGGTTTACANAGNCATGCATCTACTCATGCAGCAGGAATAGTAATTGCACCAGGCCCTTTAATGGATTATGTGCCACTTTATAAAAACCCTTCAACTAATGATATAACAACTCAGATTGAAATGGTTTCATTAGAAGAAATGGGATTATTAAAAATGGATTTCTTAGGCTTAAGAAATTTAACAGTCATTCAAAAAACAATTAAAATGATTGAAAGAAATCATAATTTAAAAATTGATATTGATGAAATAGATTTGACAGACTCAGAAGTATATAAATTATTTGCTAATGGTAATACAGTAGGTATTTTTCAATTTGAATCTAGAGGAATGCGAGAATATTTAAAAAAATTAAATCCTACATGTATAGAAGATTTAATTGCTATGAATTCTCTTTATAGACCAGGCCCAATGGCAAATATTCCTGAGTTTATAGATAGAAAAAATAATAAAAAAGAAATTAAGTATTTGCATCCAGATTTAGAACCAATATTAAATGAAACATATGGCATTATTGTTTATCAAGAACAAGTTATGCAGATTGGTTCAATCATTGGAGGATTCACATTGGCTCAATCAGATGAGATGAGAAAAGCTATGGGTAAGAAAAAGAAGGATTTGATGGCAACGTTTAAAATTGATTTCATCAAAGGTGCTCAAGAAAAAGGCCTATCTGAAGAATTATCAATAGAAATATTTGATCTTCTTGCAAAATTTGCTGAATATGGTTTTAANAAAAGCCATTCTGCTGCTTATTCTTTGATTGCTTACCAAACAGCATGGTTAAAAACCCATTATTCATCTGAATTTATGGCATCTAATTTATCATCAGACTTGCTTAATACAGATAGCATCATAAAATTACTTAGAAANACAAAATCATTAGATATTAATGTATTACCACCAAATGTGAATACCTCAAAAGTAGAATTTATAGCACATGATGAAATAAATATTTCTTANGGATTAGCAGCAATCAAAAATGTTGGATATAAATCCGTACAACAACTAGTTGAATATCGCAATGAAAATGGACCTTTNAAAACCATTTTTGATTTATGTAAAGTTGGAAGTCAAGGCATTAACAAAAAAGTATTAGAGAGTTTAATCAAATCAGGTGCTTGTGATGATTTAGAAGGCTCAAGATCACAACAATATATGATGATTTCAGATGCTATAAAATTTGGNCAAAAGTATAATGAAGAAATTAATTCTATACAATCAAGTTTGTTTTCAGATGATGTCAGAACAAATACTTTTTCAAAAGTTGCTTTACCTAATATTGCTGATTGGGATAATAAAGATACTTTGAACTATGAAAAGGATGTACTTGGTTTTTATTTATCAGGCAATCCACTTGATGAATATTATGATGATTTAGCAACATTTACCAATTATGGTTTTAATGATGACAAAAGCGCTAGTCAATCGAATTATAAGTTGGGTGGACGTATCATTGACACTCGTGTGTTGTATGATAAAAAAAATAATCCATGGAATATATCTAGAATTGAGTGTTACAATGGGTCATATATTGAGTTGTTTACTTTTAGTGACACTTACATTAAATACAAAGATTTCTTCAAAAACGATAATATTATTTATGTTGAGGGGGAACCTTCAAAACAACAAAATGATGACGCAAATAAAATAATTACAAAACGAATTTTAAATATAACAGATATAAGAGACAAATTTTCTAATACAATAAATATTAAATTAAATTTTGAAAATAACGATCAAGTAATTATAAGCCAATTATATGAAACAGCCGTTCAGTTTCCTGGAAAATGTAAACTAGTTTTACATGTTGTAGGCAATCAAGGTACGATTAATAAAATTACTGCAGATGATATATTTGTTTCTAACAAAATAGATTCAATTAAAGCATTTAAAAATAAGTTGGGCTCAGAAAATGTTTGGATATCTTAATGAAAATTGTAATTCAAAGAGTATCAAAAGCAAGAGTGTTGATAAATGAAAAAATTTACTCATCAATAGATAAAGGTCTATTAATTTTGATTGGAATTGAAAAACTCGATAACACTAACAATCTTGATTACTATGTAAACAAAATTATTAATATGAGAATTTTTAATGATAAAAATAATAAAATGAATTATTCATTATTAGATGTTAAAGGTTCTATTTTGGTCGTTAGTCAATTTACATTATTAGCTAATACACNAAAGGGAAACAGACCGAGTTATCTTGAGGCTGCCAAACCTTCCCATGCAAAGATTATATATAGAGAATTTTGTGAAAAATTAAAAAACTATGAGATTAATGTAAAAAAAGGTAGATTTGGAGCCCATATGAAGTTAGACTTTATTAACGATGGACCTGTAACAATTTTATTAGGTGAATNAAATGGAAAAAAGAATAAGAATAGTAATGGCAAAACCAGGCCTTGATGGTCATGATAGAGGAATTAAAATTCTAGCAAAAGCATTTAGAGATGCAGGTATGGAAGTAATATATTTAGGATTNAGNCAAAGNCCATCTATGATNGTCAATGCTGCAATCCAAGAAGATGCGGANGTAATAGCGCTTTCTGTNTTAAGTGGTGCACATATGACAATCTTCACAAAAGTTATNGAACTTCTTAAAGAAGAAGGAGTTGAAGATATATTGGTTACTGGTGGTGGTATCATTCCTGAAGATGATATTACTAAACTTGAAGAAATTGGTGTTGGAAAATTATTTACTCCTGGTACATCTATAGAAGAATCAAAACAATATATAGAAAATTGGGTAGCAAAAAATAGATAAAATGTCTGATACTAGTGAATATACTAAATCCCAATTAGAACATAAATTTGCTGAAGATTTTTCCAATTCTACATTTCCTGAATTAGCAGAACTTTATTTTTCTGAATATGATTTTATTAGATCAAGACAAGTATGTGAAATTGGACTAAAACATGCNCCTAATAATTATGAAGGTCAGTATGTTTTAGCAAAAATTGAACTTATTGAAGGCAATACTATCAAAGCAGAAAGAATTCTCAAAAAAATTTTTGAATCCAATGAATCATTATTAAAGCCTATTAAGTTATTGATTGAGGTCCGTGATTCATTAAATAGAAGTAAAATTGAAACTAAAAAATTTGTAGATATATTATTATCAAATGCACCTGATGATGTTTTTGCTCATCAGTGGTTAAATGATAATAAAGAACCAAAAAATTTTGATACAAAAGTTGCAACTTTTAATATCAACCCTAATATTTTATCTATAACCTTTTATGAGGTTTTAAAAACCCAAAAATATTATCAACAAGCAGAAAATGTATTAAATGATTTAAATAGCATCAAAAAGATTGATNCAAAGTTTTATAAACAAGAGCTTAATATTATAAAGGATTTAATTAGAAAATGAGTTCTATTTTCAAAAATAGATTAAATAATTTATATAATGATATTGCAAAGCACGATCTTCATGGCTTATACATTACCAATCTAACCAATATTAGATACTTAACTGGCTTTACTGGTTCTGCAGGTATATTAATAGTACTTAAAGAATCTTCTTATTTTTTTACTGATGGTAGATATATACAGCAATCGAAAGAGCAAGTTAATAACGCTAATGTAACAATTATATCTACTAGTTACTTTGATTCTATAAATAGGTGCAATATTTTCAATGAAAAAAGTAGAATAGGTTTTGAATCTGACCACATGTCATATTCTTATTATGATTCTATGATTAATCAGTTTCCAAATATTGATTGGATATCTACAAATTCCATTATAGAAAATTTAGCAGCTGTAAAAGATAGTGAGGAAATTTCATCTCTTCAAACAGCAATAGATATTACAGATGATGTCTTTAAAAAAATTATCCCTGAAATAAAAGTAGGAGTTACCGAAAAATATATTTCCACAAGAATTTCTTACTTGTTTAAAATGAATGGTGCAGACGGGGACAGTTATGAATCAATTATTGCTGGAGGCCCAAGATCGGCTCTACCGCACGCAAGACCAACAGAAAGAAAATTTCAAAAAGGTGATTTTATTGTTATGGATTTTGGTGCACTTTATAATGGATATCATGCCGATATGACTAGAACTTTAGTAGTTGGCAAACCATCTACTAAACATACTGAAATATACAATATAGTTTTGGAGTCTCATCTTAATGGTATAAAGACTGCACGTTCAGATATTCCATGCTCTCAAGTTGACAATGCTTGTAGAAGTATAATAGACCAAAGCGGTTATGGTGAAATGTTCACACATTCTACAGGACATGGAATTGGTTTAGAAGTACACACGTTACCACGAATACATAAAAATAATCATGAATTACTTAAGAAAAATCATGTAATTACTATAGAGCCAGGCATATATATACCTGATTGGGGAGGTGTGCGTATTGAAGACGATTGTTTAATTTTAGATTCTTCATGCCAACCTTTAAATAAGTCTACCAAAGAACTAATAGTGGTTTAATGAGATACCAATATCAATCTCAAGGTTTCCAAAATGATTATTTTGGATTTAAAAATAAGTTTCAAAACAGTCCAATTAAATTAATTATTGCGCTTAACATTTTAATATATTTATTGACAAATGGACAATGGTCTTTTCATCAATTATTTGGTATTTCAACAGATAATTTTAAAATATGGCAACCTTTAACATATATGTTTTTCCATGGCGGCTTTATGCATTTGTTTTTTAATATGTTTCTTTTATGGATGTTTGGAAATCAGTTAGAAAAAATTTGGGGGCCAATTAAATTTTTAACTTATTATCTTACAACTGGTATTGGTGCTGGAATATTAATATATATTTTTAGTGATGGAGTAACTATTGGTGCAAGTGGATCTGTGATGGCCATACTTTTTGCTTATGGATATATATATCCAAATCAAATGTTATTTTTATGGTTTATACCAATGAAAGCAAAACATGCAATATTAATATTAATATTAATGGAAATAACACAAGANTTATCAAGAAATCCNTTNGATAATATTAGTCATATTGGACATTTAGGNGGTATGTTGATTGGATTTTTATATCTTAAATANGGTNATCATTTTATTANAAGATTACCATTTATTAAAATTAGGAAAAAATCTAAACCTGACGATGAAGTNGATAATGTTGATTTAATTTTAGACAAATTAAAGCAACAAGGTTGGCAAGGATTAAGCGAAGATGAAAAATCTATTTTATTTCAAGCAAGTAAAAAGCGNAATGAAGACCATCATATTAACTAGTCACATTAAATTTAAATAACATTATATCACCATCTTTTACAATATATTCTTTACCTTCTTGCTTAATTAAGCCAGCCTCTTTTACTGCTAATTCACTTTTATACTCTANTAAATCTAAATAATGATATACCTCTGCTTTAATAAAACCTTTTTGAAAATCTGTATGAATNTTACCAGCNGCNTCATAAGCATTATCATTTAGTTTGATTGTCCAGGCTCTAATCTCTTCTGGACCTGCAGTAAAAAAAGTATGTAATGATAACATTTTATATGCTTTCCTAATTAATGAATTTAAAACTGGCTCATTTAATCCAAATTCATCNAAATATTCTTTTTGTTCNANTTTTTCCAAACTTGAAATTTCTTGTTCTAACGAACTACAAATATTGATAAATTTTTCNTTTCTTGTATTTAAATATTCNTGTANATNNTTTAGTGNNGNATTATTTTCTGNATTNANAATATCTTCTTCGCTNACATTTATAACAAATAAAATNGGTTTATTAGTAAGAAGATTTAATTCTTTCATTANTTCATGNTTGATATTTAGTTTATTTAAGTTTTGACCTTCATTTAAATGTGATAATAAATTNTTNAATANTTCGTTTTCATCATGTTTTCTACCAGCTTTAACTTCTCTTTTTATTTTATCTAATCTTTTTGATACAGTTTCAATATCTTTCAAAATTAATTCNGTTTCNATNATTTCAATATCTCTTTTAGGNTCAATAGATCCTTCAACATGAGTNACATTTTCATTTTCATAACATCTTACTACATGTATTATNGCATCAACATTNCTAATATTAGAAAGAAATTTATTTCCTAGNCCTTCTCCTTTACTAGCACCTTNNACNAGTCCAGCTATATCCACAAATTCAATCGCTGTATTGATAATCTTTTTTGTATTAATTATTGAATTTATTTCATTTAGCCTAATATCTGGTACTTCTACTATACCAATATTAGGATCAATTGTACAGAAAGGATAATTTTCTGCTTCAATACCTGATTTGGTTAAAGCATTAAACAAAGTTGATTTACCCACATTCGGCAATCCTACTATTCCTATTCGTAATGACATANTATAAATTACAACATTAGATTAATATTTGTAATTATTTTGGATTTCCTATTTAATTATTATAATTTTTGTNGAAATTAAATAAGGATGAATAAATGAAAAGTTGGGCTTTGATTCTTGGTGCTTCAAGTGGTATTGGTGCGGCGTGTGCCAAAAAATTAGCAGAATCNGGAATAAACATCTATGGTATTTANTTAAGAAAACCTCAATCAGTAATAGACGNATTAGAATCATATATAAAATCTCAAAATGTTGAAGTAAAATTTCATAAAATGAATGCAATGAATGATGAAAAACGTCAAGAAGTAATTAATAATTTAAAAAATTTAGGTACAGTCAAAACTTTCATTCACTCAATAGCATTTGGCACACTAAAGCCAATGTTATCTAAAAATGATGANCCTTCATTAGATGCAAAAAATATTGANATGACTATNAATGTTATGGGNAGTTCTTTAGTNTACTGGACACAAAATNTATATAATGCTAATTTATTGAAAAAAGGTTCTCAAATTTTTTCTATGACAAGTTCAGGTGGCCACAGACAATGGCCTTCTTATGGTGCAGTATCAATGGCAAAATCTGCACTTGAGTCTGCATCTAGACAATTAGCAATTGAACTTGCAAGTGAGGAAATNGCGGTAAACGCTATTCAGGCTGGAGTAACTGACACACCAGCTTTAAGAAAAATTCCTGGAAGTGAAAAAATGATCGATTATGCTAATAATCATAATCCATCTGGGCGATTAACAACACCAGAAGATATTGCAGATTATGTTTCATTATTATCAAAAAGTNATAATTCTTGGATGACTGGAAATATAATCCGCATTGATGGCGGCGAGGANATTGTTGGATAATGTCTAAACATTCAGGAAATTTATATCATCCAATTAATAATTATCCGGAGCCTATATATACAGGTTTCTCTTGGCCTAATCTTTTTTTTGGTTTCTTTTGGTTTTTATATAAAGGAATGTGGGCATGGGCTATAATATGTATTTTTAGTGCTATGTTTACTTTTGGAATATCAAATTTATTTTTNCCTTTTTTTGCAAATCAATTACATCAAAAATATTTATTAAAATCNGGNTATTTAGGTAAACCTAAAGAATGAANTTTAACCAAATAAAAGAAAATTTTATATTCCAAATTATCATTTGTATTATCCTAGCAATATTACTTTTNAGATATTCAATTATTGATNTTTATAATNTATTATTTGACAAATTNTTTAATAATCATTTTAATANAATTAATATTATTTAAATGGTNCAGATTAGATATTGTCAATTTTGTGGNAATTTNAATCAATATGGATACATTGATGGAAATAATAGATATCATTGTCTCAANTGTAGTGCAATNCATTATCAAAANCCAAAGCCAACAGCGACTTTGATTTGTATGAAAGATNATCAACTNTTATTAGGAAANCGAGATAGAAATCCTGNNAAAGGTAAATGGGGCTTAATTGGNGGNTTTATGGAATTNAATGAAACNNTAGNACAGGCTGCAGTTAGAGAATTATATGAAGAGACNAANTTAGATGGAGAAGTNNTTAATATTTTTGGTACNGCTTCNCATTTTAATACAATCTTTGGTGATGTATTACTAATAGGTTTAGAAATTAAAATTANTGATTGGTCAACTTTAGAAGCAGGNGATGATATNTCTGANGCNNAATTNTTTGAAATANATAATNTACCTGANCTGGCATTCGATTCACATTTGGANTTAGTAAATCTATANAAAAANAAAAGAAACTAANTCATTATNTTTTCTATTTCTTCTATATCTTTAGGTATAAANNCACTAAGATTTTCAGATCCNNTNNCTNTAATATGNATGTTNTCTTCAATTCTAATNCCTCCAAAATCCATATAATTANTAAATTCATTGTAATTAATTAAGTGNGAAAATTTATTTTTTTCTTTCCANTGNTGAAATAATTCAGGGATGAAATAAATACCTGGCTCAACNGTTATACAAAATCCTTTTTTNAAATTTTTNCCTAACCTTANAAATGAAATTCCAAATTCTGCTTCTCTTTTANTATTTTCAGAATATCCTACAAAATCNTCNCCTAAAGATTCCATATCATGNACATCAAGGCCTAACATATGACCTAAACCATGAGGATAAAATAATCCATATACACCTTTTTCTANTGCCTCTTCAGGCGANCCNTTTAAAAGACCTAATTCCGTTAAACGTTTTATTCCTATATATGCTGATAGTTTGTGCATTTCTTTAAAATTTACTCCAGGTTTNAATTCTTTTAATATAANCTCTTGCATTTCTTGGACAATCATGTAAATATTTTTTTGTTTATTTGAAAATTTTCCATTTGCTGGAAATGTTCTTGTGATATCGCTTGCATAANTCATGATTGAATTAGATCCAGAATCATTTAATAATAAATCTCCATCATTAATTCTGTTTNTATAAATTGAATTATGAAGTACNTGCCCCTTTGTTGTAAAAATAATTGGATAAGCCAAATGTACATTATTTTTTTTAACAATCTTTTCCATTTGTGCTACTATTTCATATTCATATTTACCAGGTTTTGTTTTTTTCATNGATGTTTGATGCATNATATTTGTTATTTGTAGAGCAGATTTAATTTCTTTTATTTCTTCTTTACTTTTGATTGATCGTTGNTTGATGATTTTATTAATNAATAATACTGANGATTTTTTTTCAANTTCACTTAATGANAAATTTAAAAGTTCACTTATTTGAATCTTGTTTTCAGATCTAAAAACAGGAGGAAACATTACATTTGATTTATTATTCAAATCCTTGCTTAGGTCAGAAAGGNGTTTAAGTTTATCAGCACCAGTATCATCTGCCCATGATTGTGCAGGTTTAGTTTTNCCAATCCAGATTATATCATGAACTGTTTTATCATCCATATAAAATATTGTGATACTTTTTTCAACATCAATTAAACATGCACAGTTTGGAAGATTGACTCCAACATAATATAAAAAGTTAGAATCTTGTATAAANGGGTATGGATTATGAGAAAAATTCATTGGTGAATTGTGATGACCAAGCAACAATATATAGCCTGANCCTAATTCTTTTATTAATTTNNTNCTTCTTTCTTTGTAAANNTTTGCTTCAAACATNTATAAATATAATATTNATTTAATAAATATNTTTAGAGAGTTCTTGAAAATCTTNAACATTTAATTGCTCAGCACGTTTATTCTCAATTAATTTTAATTNNTCATCNTTAATAATATTTTTTAGATTATTTTTTAANTTTTTTCTTCTATGNTTAAAAGCATTTTCAACAACAATTTTTAAATTTTCATAATTGNTACTAACATTTTNTTTNGGTAATATTGATAATAAGGAAGATTGAACNTCAGGAATAGGNCTAAAAACAGAGTTAGGTATATGAAATTTAATTTCAACATNAAAAAAAGTTTGCATCATTATGCTAAGNCTACCATATTTTTTATTATTTNCTTNTGACACAATACGTTCTGCAACTTCNTTTTGAATCATNACNACTAATTGTCTCCAATTCATATCAGCCATAAATTTGAATAGTATTGGAGATGAGATATTATATGGCAAGTTTCCTATTACACAATAACTTTGATTAATATTACTACAGTCAAAATCAAGAATGTTTTGATTAATTATATCTACATTTTTTAGTTTNAAATTTTCTAAAAATTCACATAGTAAAGGATCTATTTCAANAGCTATTATATTTTGATTTTCTTNNGATAANTTTTTTGTTAAAGCACCCTTTCCAGGACCTATCTCAAGAATNNTATCNTTTTTTTGAGGTTCTAANACTGATATAATTTTATTGATAATATTGTCATCAATAAGAAAATTTTGCCCCCATTTTTTTCTTNTAGGAATTTTCAATTTGTTATTTTATTAAATAATGTATTAGCATTTTTAGTTGTTTCTATAATNACCGTTTCAACAGGTATTTTTTTGATCGTAGCAATTTTACATGCTACATATTCTACAAAAGCAGGCTGGTTNACTTTNCCTCTGTGNGGAATTGGAGCTAAATATGGAGAGTCAGTTTCTATTAAAATATGCTTTAAATCAACACCTTTAATTACTTCTTCCAAAGATTTAACAAACGTAATCATTCCTGTAAAGGATATATAAAAACCTTGGTTAATAATTTCATTTGCAAAATTTAAATCTCCTGAAAAACAATGAATAACTCCTTTATTATGGCCACTTTTTAAAATAGTCTGCATTAAATCATCATATGCATCTCTACAGTGAATAACNCANGGAAGATTTAATTTTTTTGCAAGCTTTAATTGATCTAAAAATACTTTTTTCTGAATTATAGGATTTGAAAAATTATAATGATAATCAAGACCAATTTCGCCAATAGCCACNACTTTACTGTGCTTTGAATATTTACTAATTTGTGTTAAATATTTTTCAGGTGAATCTTTTGCTTCATGCGGATGTATACCAACAGTGGCATATATGTCATTATATTTTTCTGCTATTGAAATACTCTGTTTCGAAGTATCTAAATTATCACCAATACATATAATTTTATCTACTTTTGCTTTTTTTGCATTAGTAATAATTTCATCTAAATTTGATAATAATTTAGTATCATATAAATGACAGTGCGTATCAATCATTATCAATCCTTGGGAACAATACTCCAGGATGTGTAATCTTGGATTGGGGTTTCATCAAACCAAATTTTAGATTATATGTTATTTCTTGTGATAATGATTTTAAGGTAATAAGTGTTTTTTCTGGCATAAAAGAAAATAACAACTCTGATGCAATACGTAGTAATTCTACTGATACATATAACGTAGTGGCTGCATCACTTTTCTGGCTTTTATCTGTCTTTACAGTTTTCCAAGGTTGTTTTGTTTCTAAATATTTATTTATTTCTCTAATCAAAGAAAAAATTGATTCTAATGCATCATGAATCTTTAACTTTTTCATTTTATGATGAAAGTCTTCTACANTTTTTTCGCATAAATTTATTAATGATAATTCTATATCACTATAATTGCCTGGTTCAGGGCAATAACCTTCAAAATTTTTCTTTATTAGAATAGTAATTCGATTAATTACATTTCCATAATCNTTCGCTAAATCAGCATTATATCTCTTGATAAATGATTGTCTAGAAAATGATGCATCTTGNCCAACCACCATATTTCTCATTAAATAATATCTTAAACTATCAACACTAAATTCTGNTGCTAAATCTAGCGGTTTTATNACATTACCNATAGANTTAGACATTTTTTGATCATCGTTTATCCACCANCCATGAGCTANGATTGTTTTTGGAAGAGGAATATTTAANGCCATTAGCATTGTAGGCCAGTAAACTGCATGAGTAGTTAAAATATCTTTTCCAATTAAATGATAATCAGCAGGCCACCACTGATCAAANTTATTTNTTTCATTCCAACCAATTGATGATATATAATTTAGTAATGCATCAAACCANACATAAGTGACNTAATTTTTATCAAAAGGTATTTCAATACCCCATTCTAANCTNTCTTTTGGNCTTGAAATACAAAGGTCATTAAGNGGTTTATCNAAAAAACCTAATATTTCATTTTTTCNTGATTCTGGCTGGATAAAATTTGGNTCANTNTTAATATGNTCAATCAACTTNTGTTGATATTTTGACATTTTAAAAAAATAATTTTTTTCTTTAATTTTTTTTATTTCTCTAAAATTNCCTTCATCNGCTTCTTTTTGAGTTATAAAACGTTCNTCAGATATTGAGTATAAACCTTCATACTCATCTAAATAAATTTCANCTTTATCATANAATAANTGTAAAGCATATTTTACTTTANTTTGATGACTCTTATCAGTAGTTCTGATAAAATAATTATAATCTATATTTAATTCATTCCAAATTTCTTTAAATGCTNNAACATTTTTATCAACATGGATNTGTGGGCTNACATTATTTNTATGTGCAGCTTGTTGTACTTTTAAACCATGNTCATCTGTTCCAGTCAAAAANAAGGTTTTAAAGCCTATACTTTGATAATATCTGTTAATTACATCNGTCAAAATAGTTGTATAGGCATGACCAATATGTGGTTNGTCATTAACATAATATATTGGNGTNGTTAAATATAATTTTTTCATANTAAAAAATAGTTAATATTTGTTTNAGTTTAATTATCATTGACATAATACTCATNGNTGNATTNGCATTNCTATTTAACTCTTGANAAGTATTTTCAACAATACTAATNCATNTACTATAATCTNNTGATTTAGTTTTTTTAACNTCCNTTAAAATTAAACAATCATTCTGTTTATTTTTTATTTTTTCTAAATCATTAAAAATAATNAATAGAATTTTNNTAAAAATTTTNAATTGATCTTTNTCNGTTTTAAATAATTGTTCAATATTTTTNGNNTTNNCATCNAAATCTTTATCTTGCATTAAATTNCTAATTAAATTTTTAGCATCATCNATGTATGCTTGAATATTGATATTAGATTCTATAATTTTTANAATTTGTGATATTGANCCNTTTGTAATATTAATGATTANATTTAGATNAGNNTTTAATNCTTTNTTTTCTAAAAATTCNGANAATTNATTTCTATTAATCCTATTAAAATAAAAATCACANCATCTAGATAAAATAGTATCTAGCATTTTTTNTTTTTCAGANGTTACTAAAATAAAAAAAGTATTTTTCGGNGGNTCTTCTAAAATTTTTAATAATGCGTTTCCNGGCTCATTTTTGGGATAACATAATTTTTCNGCGTTAAATATTAAATGNANTTTAGAACCTGAATTAATATTAAAATGTAAGTCTTTTTTAATGTCTCTAATTGAATTAATTAAAATAGTTGAGGCCTTTTCAAACGATATTTTATGATATGGGTTGTTCATCTTATCTTTTTTCATTTGTATAAGATTATCAATTGATTTATCTGATAAACACTTAAGAGCATCAGAATTTTTATTAATTGCTTTTTCTCTAGGCATGGGGATAATCAAATTTATATTTGGGTGTTGAAAATTTTTAATTTTAATAAATTGATTTTCAATTTGATAATTATTAAGCAATGCAGCTAATTCAATTGCGTGTGCTTCTTTTCCACATCCTTCTGGTCCATGAAAAAGTAATGCATGAGGTAGTTTATTGTTTTGTACCATTGTAGTTAATTGAGACCACACTTTTTCGTTTTTGATTAAATTTTTATAAATCATTTTTTCATAAACCATTTTTCTGGATTAATTGGAGTATTATTTTTCCANAGTTGAAATGATAATACGTTCTTTTTTTCAATNGATCCTATTTTTTGGCTTGTTTTTATTTCTGAACCCTCCATAACTGAAACTTCAATATTTCCATTGTAAACTGAAAAATAATCATTTCCATGATTTATTATTATTACCACACCAACAATAGGATTCACAAAATTAATACTTTCAATAATACCATTGTAAATAGCAAATACCGGCTCATCCTCTTTTAAAAACTGCATTTTATTGTATTGCTTCCATTTCTTTGTTGTTTGTGGACCAAAAACGCCATAGCCTCTATCTCCGCTTTTTAAATTCATCGTCATGTTTTGGAACTTTTTAACTATCGATTTATTTGGACTACTTGGATTAATTTGCTTTGCTAATAATATAATTTTTTCTTCTTTACTCATATTTGGCTGTATTTCAATTAAGTCATAATTAATGACTACTTTTGTGTCGGGATTAGTATGCTTTCCAAATTTTGTAATGATCTTGCCATCTATTGGCCAAGGCAACTGACCTTTTAATTTTGTAAAATCCAAACCATCATATTTCTTAGCATTTTCAATTAACTTTAGGATTTCAGTTCTTATGGATTCTCTTGCTTTTTGTTTTATTGCAATTTGTGATTTAATTTTTTCCTGTGCTTCGATTGATGAATTATTTTTTTTAGTCAATTTTTCTAAATCTTGTTCTAAAGACAATATTTTATCTTTGGAATCATTTAAATCTAATCCAATTTGCTTATACTCTTTTGTTAAAAGATTGGCAAATTGTTTTTTCTCATCAATCAATAAATCAAGTTCTTCCTTATATGTATTAAAATTTTTCAACTGCTTTTTATAATCATTAAGTTTGCCAATTAGATTATTTTTATCTAAATATAAATCTTGTTTCATTAAACTATCCTGAATTAATTGTTTGCTAATATTTTCATACTTTTTTATCAATTCATCAAAACTATTTTTTTGGCTTTCAATCAAAGATTCATAAAGATTTGAATTGATAATGAACATATCCCAATTATCAGATGCTAACATAAATTCTATTTCGCTAGGAGATTCAATAGCAAGNGTTTCAATAACAATTTTTTTGGTTTTTTGTTTTACAATATTCAGATTATTTGATGTATTAGATATTTTTTTATTAACAATTTTAATACTGTCATTAATGACCTTGATTTTATAGTCAATTTCTTTATTAGTAATATTTAGTTTATTAATTATCTTTTCAACGTCTAACTTGCTATTTTTAATATTTTGCAAATCTAAATTTAAGCTATCTAATATTAAAGTAGCGTTATCTAAAAGTTTTTGTTTCTGTTCTTTTTCATAACGTTTTTCAGAAATATTAACACGTTCTTTTTTTATATTATCATTTATAAATTGAATCTTTTGCTCCGATTCAGCAGCATTATTTATTTCAGATTTTAATTTATTTTCAAGTGAAATAATTTCAGAATCAATTTCATTTAAACTCTTTTGCTTTTTATCAATAGAATCATTTGAGTATTCTTGGCAAAATAGCACACTCAACATGATTGTAGATAAAGCAAAATTAGTCTTGATAATATTTTTGATAGATAATACTATTATGTTCATCATATATTAATAAGTAATCAATGATTTGTGGAAAGTGTAATTGTTTTGCAATGTTTACAATTTCATATGAATAAGCATTTAGAAATTGTGTTAATGGTTTACCATATCCATAATATTCATCGTAGTCAATTAAATTGGCGTAAAATTCATTAATAAATTTTTTCGCTTCTTCCAATTTTACAGGTGAAGAGTCTAAAGCATCTATAGTTACCCAAAAGTTATAACGTAATTCCCTGTATATATGTTGTTCGGTTTGCTTTCTAATTTTCTTGAGGCGAGATTGCCAATTTCTTGAATACGAACTATTTTTAGCATCTGAGGCAATCTGTTGTGCTTTGAGAAAAAATTTATTACCCCCTAAGTACTCATAAGTATCTAATTCATATGCAATTTGCATATAAGCGTAGCAATTCAGTAGTGATGTCAATGGATGAAACATTTCAGTTTTATATAGTGCTTCGCCTCTATTATGTGAAAAATCAAAACTTTTTGAATAATGATGTTGATCTTTTTGATTAGAAAATAAAATTTGTGCGCTAATTACTTTTTCACCACCCCTATCGTAAATACTTTCAATTACAAAATGAATATCCAACGTCAGTTCTAATTCATCAGGGTCATCGTAAAAATAATTATTTTTAAAATAAGATGAAATCTCATCTTCAAAATTTTCAAAAATAAACATTTCATTTTCACTAATATTTGAATAATCTATATCCACAATAACATTTGAAAACTGCGCTGTATAGATTGATAACGTTGTAAGTATTAATATAATAATTTTATAAAGTTTCATAATAAATGTAAATTTAGTATAGTAATATATTAAAATCTGAGATTTATTTATCTTAAAAAGGAGATAATTATGTTTAAAAAAATACTTTGTTCAAGTTTAGTTGTACTATTTTTATCATATGCTTATTCTGCTGATAATCAAAAAGATATTAATTCTAATATTTTTAAAGCAACTATTTTAGATAATCAAATTCAATTTGGTTACTCATATAGTACTGGTTGGTCAACAGGACCATTCTGGATTGGTATTCATTGTCAAAATGATGATGAGATAGCAGGATTTCAGTTAGAATTACCGAGCAATTTACAATTATTAAATGCAAGTGGTGGACGTTCTGAAGAAATTTTTTCTGATCTGCATCACAACAAAAAGGGTATGATTTTAGGATTTTCTATGCAGGCTGATAAAATTGCTAAATTAGCGGAAGGTGAAGATGATATGCTTCTAAAAATACAAGTAAAAGCTATAAGTGGTAACGATTTAGATTTTCCTATTAAAGTCATCCTTGCAGGTGCAAGTGGTCAAAAATTATCTATTAACAGTTCAACTTCAGATTTGGAGATTAAATCTGATACAGGTGAAACTCAGTTGATTAAAGTTTCATTCTATGAATGAGTAATATGTCTCAAAGAAAAAAGATTGTTGCTATAATGTTTACAGGATTAACTAACTATCCAATGTTAGTTAAGAAGGATAAGCAGTTATCATTAGAAATTATTGAAGAACATGATAAAATATTAACCAAAATTATCAAGTCATTTTATGGAAATATTATAAAACATATTAATGAATCAATTTTCATTGAATTTCCATCTGCAACTGATGCAACCAGATGTGCTCTTGAAATACAAAATAAATTAAAAAGATTTAATTCTTCAAGTCCAAAAGATTTTCAAATAAATGTTGGTATTGGTATACATATGGCNGAAGTATACGAAGAAAATGGAGATTTATTTGGTGATGGGATTAATCTTGCAGCAAGAATAAAAGCAGTTTCAAGTTCAGATGAAATTTTTACAACACAGGCAGTTTATAATTCTATAAGAAGCGAAAATGATATTTATGTAAAAGATATTGGAAGAGTTGTGTTGAAAAATATTAATGACCCAGAACGAATTTTTAAAGTATATAAAAGTAAAACGGACTACGATTCCGAAACATTAGATGGAATCATTAATAAAATGAAAGAAAGAGGCGTTTCTTTTTTTGATTATAAGGAATCTCAAAGTAAAAATACAAAAATAGCAATGCATTATATTCAAAATTTAGGTTCAGATGAAGACGAGTTTTTTTGTTATGGTATAACAGATTCAATTAATATTGAACTAAATAAAATTTCAAATCTTGCTGCACCTACTAGCGCTAATGTTATAAAATTGAAAGAAATGCAGGATCCTACTCAATTGGGAAAAGAGTTAAATGTAGATTATGTTATATTGGGAAATTTGATGAAAATGGGGGAACAATTTAGATTATCTTTGAATATGAATAATATTATCAATTCAAAGGAGATTTGGTCCTACCAATGGGAAAGTAAAACTGATAATCTATCAGAAATTAAAAATGAAATAATAATTAAAATTTTAGAATCTTTAGATATAGCAATTCCTGAAGAGTTAAAAAAACAGGCAGCTAAAGAAAAAGCAATCGATCCTCATGCTTATGAATTGTTAATGAAGGCTAAGTATGCATATATCAATGCAACTAGCGCTTCAGATTTAGATATAGCAGCCGCACTTTTTAAGCAAGCATTTGACATTCAGCCAAGTTATATAACTGCTCGAAATTTTTATGCTTTCATTCAATTTCGTCTTAAAAAAACAGATGAAGCCATTAGTATTTTAGAAGAAGCAGAAAATATTGGCAAGAAAAATAAAGATGATATAGGGCTTGCTACTATTTATGATACTTTTGGTATGATATATAAACAAATGGGAAAGTATTCTAAAGCGATTACGTATCTAAAAGAAGGTCTTAGAATCGCCACTTTAAATGAAATTTTATCTAGAGAGGCTAATATATTAAATACATTAGGACAATGCTATACACAGATTACACAATTTGAAGAAGCAATTGAATACTTGAAGCGTTCAATAAATTTGAAAAGACAGCTAGATAGACCATCATTAGAAATTTCTAATAGTTTAGGAAATTTAGCAGATGTACACAAAAGAATCGGAGATTATGCAAAAGCTATAAGTTTACGTCAAGAAAGCATTGAAATTGCTAGAGAAAAAAGTAAGGTCATGTTAGGAAGATCTTTATCTAGTTATGCTAACTTACTTTATTATATTGGTAGAACTGATGAAGCACAGAAACAATATTTAGAGGCTTCAGAGTTATGTAAAAAATTTAAAGATTTCGCCACACTGGGTATTATCTATAGACATTTGGGTTTAATAGAACTCAATAAAAATAATCCCGAAAAATCCATTAAATATTTAATGCAAGCAAATCAAATACATCAAGAAAGTAAGCATCAAATTGCAATGGACACAACCACACTATTTTTAGCTCAAGCACATTTAAGAAATGATGATTTAGAAAATGCTACTAAATATGTTGATCAAGCTATTTTATTAACAAACAGAAGAAGACATGCAGATAAATCAAAAGGGTTTGATGAATATTATACTTTACCTTCCCGATGCGTTCAGGTACTAATTAATGCTAAAAAAAATACTGCTACTAATGATCAACTAAATATGATATTGGACGAAATTAAAACATTGCATCAAGATAAACATAAAGGTAGAGAACTTTGGTGTTTAGCCCAAGCATATTATCTTATAAAAGATTTTAAAAAATCACAAGAATGTCAAAAATTAGCACAAGAAGAACTATACAGAAAAGCAGATAGAATTAGAGATGAAAAAATTAAAAAAGATTATTTAGAATTACCACCTTTGCATAAAGAAATATTTATGAAAATGGAAGAGGTTGAACTCATTAATGATCAAAAAGGTAAAGATAATTTTGCAGATGAAAATATAAAAGATGAATTAACAATTTATAAGTTTTGTCCAAGTTGCGGCTTTAATAATGAAAAATCATTTAAATTTTGTCCAGGATGTGGNAACTCATTAACGGCTTGATAACAGGTAGAGGTAATGAATAAATATATTATGTTCACAGATATGGTTGGTTACAGTAAACTAACTGGTGATGACCAAAATTTGGCTTTAGAATTACTTAAAGAACATGATAAAATCATTGAACCAATTATTAAAATAAATAAGGGATCTATTGTTAAGCGAATTGGTGATGCTATTGTTGCCATTTTTGATCATTCTTCAAATATAATTGATAGTGCAGTTGAAATACAAAGAGCGCTTAAAAAGAGAAATATAAGCAATACCAAATCTAGACAAATTGTTATACGAATTGGTCTACATTATGGAGAAATTACTTTAAAAAATGATGAAGTTTATGGACTAGGCTATGATATTGCTTCCAGTATTGAGCCAGTTGCCGAGTTTGCCGGAATAGCTTTTAGTCAAGAATTATATGATACATCCCATCATAACAATGAACTAGTTATTAATGGATCTGACAATCAATTTTTTGTAAGACCAGTTGCAGAGTTTACTTTTAAAGTCTGTCCTGATGAAGTTATGGTTTATAAACTTTATTTAAGTCTTTTAGATTGGTATGACGAATCACACGTTCAAGCTTCTACCTATCTTCAAAAACAGAATATTAAAAAACAAATTTATAAAATAAAAAATTTTGATCTTGATATAAAACTAAACACGGATCATAAAAAATTAGCTCTTCATTATTTAGATGAACATAACCTTTCTCTATCAATTTATCATTTTAAAATGTTCAAAGATCAAAATCAGGAAAAATCTTTAGAAATTGAGTTTCAAATTATTAACATCTTTTGCAATATAGGACTTACTAGAATGGTAGAAAGATTATGTAAAGATTTAGATCAGTCATACTTTGTAGATTATATTAATGGTTTAAATTATTTCAACGCAAAAGATTTAACTAATTCACAAATAAAATTTGAAAATGTGTTAGAACAAAAAAATGTAACATCATATTTTATTGATTCAATCCTTTATCTATTAATTATATATTTTAAAAATCAAGATTACCATAAGGGAGTTGATTTATTAAGTTTTCATGAAAAGATTTTTAAAAATCATATTTTAAAAAATCAAATTAATTACATTAAAAAAATATTTGAAGATTTTAAAAACAATCTTTTCAATGACCAAATTATGATTGATAATGATTTTTCTAATATAGAAGTTAATACCCGAAGTAAAAATTATCTTTTCCTTTTTTGGTTTTACATTCAGTATAATCAAAAATTAAATAAAACAGAAGATGCATTAATTTATCAAAATTATTCTAGAGAATTGATCAATAACCTTACTAATAAAATTAGTGGTCATCAATTAAAAGAAACCTTTAATCAAAGTCCATTTTTACACCAAATGTTAATGGAAGATATTGATATTGTGTTTAATTCAAATGATCTTTCTGATGATTTAGTAGATATCGATATAGATTTAAATATAGATGAAAATATTTTCAAATTTTGCTTTGAATGTGGATTTAATAATTCTAAATCATTTAAATTTTGCCCAAGTTGTGGTAACAAACTAACTAAATAATATGAATGTAAAATTTACTATAGAGTATAAGGGTACAAACTTTCATGGTTGGCAAACACAACAAAACGTTATTACTGTTCAAGGAGAACTAAATAAAGCTTTTAAAATTTTATTGCCAGATGTTGATTGTAATATAATTGGATCTGGCAGAACAGATGCTGGTGTTCATGCTAAAAATCAGATAGCATCTGTTAAATTACCTAATAATTTAAATATTCAGAAATTTTTTAAATCTGTTAATGGAATCATTAATAATGATATTTATGTTAAGAATTATCAAAAAGAATCAGATAAATTTAATGCACGTTTTTCAGCAACCCAAAGATCATATAACTATCATATTCATACAAAATATTCACCATTTAAAAGAGAAACATCTTGGCTAATAAAATACGACATAGACATTAATAAATTAAACGAATGTGCTGATTTATTAATTGGTGAGCATAATTTTACTTCATTAAGTAAAAACAATATTGAAGTAAAAAATAAAGTGTGTGTCATTCATGAATCATTTTGGCAACAATCGAAAAATGACTTAATTTATACTATTAAAGCAAATCGCTTTTTACATCATATGGTTCGCTTCATAGTTGGTACATCTATAGAAGTGTCTAAATCTAATTTATTGTTGGAAGATTTTATGAAATTAATAAATAATAAATCAACAATGAGCCATCCAATTTGTGCTCCAGCGTGCGGGTTATATTTAAGTGAGATTTCTTATGATTAACCGTATAATTTTTATCTTATTTGTTTTTATACTTTTTATGCCCTTTTTTGATAAAAAAATATCTAATGGAATTTATAATTCTGATGAATCAAGGATTATAAATTCGATTGCTGCAGTATCATCAAGCGTTGTTGGTATTTCAGTGATTAATCAAAATCAGAATAATGAATTATCCTGGGAAGTAAAAAATGGTATTTTTTCACCCTACACTAAGAAAGATTCTATTATAAAAAGTTTAGGTTCTGGGCTAATTTATAGCAATAATGGTTATGTCATAACTAATTCACATGTCATTCAAAATGCAGATGAGATATATGTAACATTATCTGGTGGTGAAAAATACGAGGCATCTATAATTGGTTTTGATGAATTGACAGATATAGCCTTACTAAAAGTTGATGGAAACAATTTACCTGTATCTGATTTAGGTAATTCTCAAAATATTATTATTGGCCAATGGGTAGTAGCTTTAGGCAATCCATTAGGTTTGTTTGATTTATCTTTTGAGCCAACAGCAACTATTGGTATAATAAGTGGTTTAAATATTGATTTTGGAGTCAAAAATAAAAAAAATGCTTATCGTAATATGATACAAACAGATGCCTCAATTAATGAAGGCAATAGTGGTGGTCCACTTATTAATTTGGATGGTCAAGTTATTGGGATCAATACTTTTATAATGACTGGATCTGATTCAAATCAAGGTTCAATAGGTATAGGATTTTCAATTCCTATTAATCGTGTGAAAGATATTGCTCATGATTTAATTTTATATGGTGAGGTTAAGCGTAATTATTCAACTGGTCTTACTTTAAAGCCAATGAATGTTAATGTACAAAAATATTTAAATATACCGTTTAAAAATGGNGCTGTAGTTGTTGATATTGAAAAAAAATCAACTGGAATGAAGTCAGGATTACAAATTGGTGACGTTGTTATAAAAGTTGATGGTGTACAGATTAATTCCATTGAAGATATGAATGAGGTTAATAGGCAAAATTTTAGAAAAGCTGGAGATGAAATTCAGTTAGAGATTTGGAGACAAGGAAAATCTAAATTAATAAATTTAGAACTAAAAGCATACAGATAAATTTGGAGAGTTTATTATGATAGAAAGATATACAACGAAAGAAATGGGAAGAATTTGGTCAGATGAAAATAAGTTTTCAACTTGGCTGAAGGTAGAAATTGCTGTAACTGAAGTCTTAACAGATGATAAGATTGTACCAAAAGAAGATTTAGAAACAATCAAGCAAAAAGCCACCTTTAATGTTGAAAGAATATTAGAAATTGAAGAAGAAACACACCATGATGTGATTGCGTTTTTAACAAATTTATCTGAAAATATAGGGCCATCTTCTCGGTTTATTCACTTAGGCATGACTTCTTCTGATTTATTAGATACATCTTTAGCATTATTATGTAAAGAATCAGGACAAATTATTTTGTCAAAATTAGAACTTTTTTATCAAACTTTAAGAAAAATGGCTGTAAAACATAAAGATACTTTTCAAATAGGTAGATCACACGGTGTGCATGCTGAACCAATAACATTCGGTCTAAAATTAGCTCTTTGGAGTGAAGAAGTTAAAAGGCATATTCATAGATTTTCTAGCGCTTTAGATGACATTCAATTTGGTAAAATATCAGGAGCTGTTGGTACATATCAACATTTAGATCCTTCTGTAGAAGAGAGAGCATGTAATAAACTAGGCTTAAAAGCTTCATCGGTTTCTAATCAAGTTGTTCAAAGAGACCATCATGCAAATTTTCTTTCTTCTATTGCTTTAATTGGCTGCACAATTGAAAAAATAGCAGTCGAAATCAGACATTTACAAAGAACAGAAGTTTTAGAAGCAGAAGAATTTTTTGCTAAAGGACAAAAAGGATCTTCTGCCATGCCTCATAAAAGAAATCCAATAATTACAGAAAGGTTAACTGGATTTGCTAGACTATTACGTGCAAATGCAATGGCAGCCATGGAAAATGTTGCTTTGTGGCATGAAAGAGATATTTCTCATTCTTCTGTTGAAAGAATCATTATTCCAGATTCTACAAATTTAATGGATTACATGTTAATGAAGGTTAATAAACTATTTGAAAATTTAATTGTCTATCCTGANAATATGTTGAAAAATTTAAATATGACAAATGGTTTAATTTTTAGTCAAGAAGTATTATTGATTTTAGTTCAAAAAGGAATTTCTAGAGAAGATGCTTATAAATTAGTCCAAAAAAATGCTATGCAAGTTTGGGAACAAAATAAAGATTTTAAAACTTTGCTTAAATCTGATAAAGATATATTAAATTTATTAAGTGAAAATGAGATTGATTCTTTATTTGATTTAAATAAAATTTTAGTAAACATAAACAAAGTATTTGAAAGGTTAGATTTAAAATGAAAGATATTATTACAACACAATTAGATAAAACTTTGAATGATTCAATTTCAGATTTAGAAAATTTAGGCCGTCATTATAGAGGNAAAGTAAGAGATAACTATTATTTTGATAATCAAATCTTAATGGTTACAAGTGATAGAGTTTCAGCATTTGATCATGTTTTAGGNACAATACCTTTCAAAGGACAAATTTTATCTGAGATAGCATCTTTTTGGTTTGATAAAACCAAAAGTATAGTACCAAATCATTTTATAAAATCTGTAGATCCTCAAGTATTATTAGTAAAAGAAGCTAAACCACTACCAGTTGAAGTNATTGTTAGAAAATACATTACAGGTAGTTTGTGGAGAGATTACGAAAATTCAAAACACCATGTTTATGATTTAGATTTTGGTGATAATTTGAAAAAAAATCAAAAATTTTCTTCTGCAATTTTAACTCCTTCTACAAAAGAAGATTATGGAAAGCATGATATGCCAATTTCTAAAAAAGAAATTATTAATCAAAAGTTGGTTGAAAAATCCATTTATGAAAAAGCAGAAGAATATGCNTTAGCACTTTTTTCAGAAGGTGAAAGATGGGCTAAACAACAAGGTTTAATTTTAGTAGATACTAAGTATGAATTTGGTTTAGTAGATGGAGAATTAATAGTTATTGATGAAATTCACACNCCNGATTCAAGTAGATATTGGATAGAAAGTGAATATGAAGAAAGGTTTGCTTCTGGACAAGATCAATTAATGCTAGACAAAGAAAATATNAGACAATGGCTAATCAGTAAAGGTTTTTCAGGAGATGGCACACCACCAGAACTTGATGATGATATACGNATTCTTTTATCTGAAAAATATATGGAATTATATAAAATCTTAACAGGAAAAGANTTTANACCCTCATCTGGTGATGTAAGCAATAGAATTAAAAATAACTTAAAAACTGCAGGATTCTAATAAATGAAAGTAAAAAAATATTTGCCGAGTATTATTACTTTAGCAAATTTATTTTTAGGATTTTTATCAATATTATATATTCAAGAGGGTGAATTCACTTTTGCATGCCATTTAATTTTAATAGCNGCATTGCTTGATTCATTTGATGGCAAACTTGCTCGAAAAATTGGTGTAGTTTCTTCATTTGGAAAAGAGATAGACTCATTGGCTGATGTTGTATCTTTTTGTTTAGCACCTTCATTTCTTGTTTTTAATATTTTAAATAGTTCTAATTTTACGCTTTCTGTAGGGTTATTTAATTTTTATTTAGCCCTAATTTCTTCTTTTCCNTTACTAATGGGAGCAATACGTTTAGCAAGATTTAATGTAGAACATGATGAAGAAAAAGATAGTAAATATTATACGGGTCTTCCAAGCCCCATGTCAGCAATAGCTATCTGNGCAGTTATTTTATTTAANTTAGAAATAATTGATAAAATGTATGATTTTAGCCAATCTGAAATCAACTTCTTTACATTTAACATTGTATTACCAATTATAATTCTCTTATCTTTTTTGATGATAAGTAAATTGCAATTTTCTAAATTTCCTTTATTTACTTTTTCAAAAGGAAAAGAAAATACTATTAGATTAATTTTAATGATACTTAGCATAATTTTAATGATTATAACGAGTATAATTGGACTATTACATATAACTCTATTTATTTTTTCAGCTTACTATATATTAAGTAACATATTTTTCCATTTTATTAATAATTCGATTAGGCTAAACCAATTAAAAGAGAAATTAAAAACTAAAAAGAAAGATCTTTAAAATGATGAAAGCAATTATAAATATAAATTATAAAGATGGTATATTAGATCCAGAAGGTGTCACTATCAGTAAGGCACTTGATAATATTGGTATTAATGGTATACATGAATTATCAGTAGGTAAATGTATTGAAATGAATTTAGATTGTTCATCGAAAGANGAAGCAGTCAAAATAGTTGAAGAAGCTTGTAACAAATTATTAGCAAACCCAAATACTGAAACATATAAATATAAAATTACGGAATAATAATATGAAATTTGCTGTTATAGTATTTCCAGGATCAAACTGTGATAATGATGCTTATCATGTAATTGAAAAACAACTNGGTATGTCGGTTGACTTTATTTGGCATAAAGATAATAATTTAGATGNTTATGATTCCATAATAATACCAGGTGGTTTTTCTTATGGTGATTATTTAAGAGCTGGTGCTGTTGCACGCTTTTCTAATATAATGGAAGAGATTAAAAAAGCTTCTAAAAAAGGAAAATCGATTATAGGTATTTGCAATGGTTTTCAAATATTAGTTGAATCTGGATTGTTACCAGGNGCTTTAATTACTAATAAATCAACAAATTTTATAAGTAAATCAATTAATTTAGAAGTTATTAATCATGATTCTATTTTCACGAAAAATTATACTAATAATGAAATAATATCAATGCCTATTGCTCATAAGCAAGGTAATTACTATGCTGATAAAGACTTATTAAAAAAATTAAGAGATAATAATCAAATTGCTTTTAAATATCAAAATAACCCGAATGGATCTTGTGATGACATTGCTGGTATTTTTAATGATAAAAAAAACATATTAGGTATGATGCCGCACCCAGAAAGAGCTGCTGATAATATTTTAGGATCTAAAGATGGAATTAAAATTTTTGAATCAATGATATCAAATAATTAAGGTATGTTGGGTGTTTGGGAAATTGTTTTAATTATTTTATTTATAGCAATATTTATGGGCCCAAATAAAATTCCTGAATTTTTTAATTATTTAAAAAAAGGCACAAAAGAATTTAAAAAATCATTAGANAANTCACAGGATTAGCATGTCAAAAGATAATACCCTAAAAAGAATAGATAAATTTGATGACAATTATAAAATTAAAAATAAACAATATAATTGTTTTACAAATAATTTGTCGGATTACGCTAGAACTAATTTATCTAAAAAATCTGGTTTATTGAATGATAAATTAGTTGCAATNAAAGATAATATTAATATTAAAGGNTATGAAACTACATGTTGCTCAAAATTACTTCATGGTCATCACTCCATATATGATGCAACAGTTGTCAAACGAATTAATAATGAAGGTGGTTCAATAGTTGCAAAAACCAATATGGATGAATTTGCTATGGGATCATCNACAGAATTTTCATGTTTTGGATCAGTATCAAATCCTCATGATATTACTAAAGTTGCNGGNGGTTCGAGTGGTGGNTCNGCTGCAGCAGTNGCAAGTCATTTAGTAGATATTGCTTTAGGNAGTGATACTGGNGGCTCTGTGAGACAGCCTGCNGCTTATTGTGGAGTATATGGCTTAAAACCTACNTATGGTTCAATTTCAAGNTANGGCTTAACAGCGTTTGCNTCNTCNTTAGATCAAATAGGNATNTTTGCNAATAATACAATTGACNTANATAATATGTTTAANAGTATTGCAGGTTATGATACAAATGATTCAAATACAATTAAAGAGCCANTTAATTTAAATTTTNATCAACAAAATATAGAAAATATTAAAATTGGTTATTCNAAAAAATTATTTGAACANTTNGATCCAGAATTNAGNAAAAAATATTTTGAAATACTTAAATTTTTAAAAAATCAAAANTTCAATATTGAAAATATAGATATTGAAATGTTAGANNTGGCAATTCCTACNTATTATATNATTGCNACTGCNGAGGCATCATCTAACTTGTCTCGATTTGATGGAATAAGATATGGTAATAGACAAGATGCTGATAAAATTGAAGAATTATATTNAAANACTCGAACCAATTTATTTGGNGATGAAGTAAAAAGAAGAATCATGTTAGGCAATTATGTATTGTCTTCAGGATATTATGATCANTATTATAACAAAGCATTGAGAGTGAGAAAATTAATTACANAACATTTATTNACACATCTAGNAAGTTTTAATGTATTGTTATTACCAACAGCACCATCTGTTGCATTCTCAAAAAATGAGAAAACCAATGATCCTNTTTCAATGTATTTATCTGATATTTATACTATTCCAATCAGTTTGGCNGGTTTACCTGCTATGAATATTCCTATTGGAAAAGTAAATGAACTNCCTGTTGGAATGCAAATTTGTTCCAACTACTTAGGAGAAAATATTATATTTTTATTGTCACATTANTTNGAAAAACANTATAGATANGGAATGAACTATGTCTGGTCACAGTAAATGGTCTACTATTAAACGAAAAAAAGGTGCTAAAGATGCTAAAAGAGGNGCTGAATTTACTNGATTAGGNAAAGATATTACTTTAGCTTCNAGAGAAGGAGGTGGGGACATCAGNATGAACGCTGCTNTNAGATTAGCTGTTAAAAAAGCTAAAGCAGCAAATATGCCAAATGATAATATTGACAGGGCAATAAAAAAGGGNACCGGAGAATTACCNGGAGTNAAATACGAAAGTTANATTTATGAAGGTTATGGNCCTAAAGGTNTTGCGTTNTTAATAGANGTGTTAACTGATAACAAAAATAGAACGGTNCCNGAAATAAGACATTTATTATCTAAGAATA
Organism: Fidelibacterota bacterium; assembly: GCA_002711465.1. GTDB lineage: Bacteria > Fidelibacterota > Marinisomatia > SCGC-AAA003-L08 > D37C17 > TMED6. Next base: position 97,823 of record PARL01000002.1, read on the forward strand.
ATGGNAATTTAGGTGAGTCAGGATGTGTAAATTGGATGTTTGAAAAAAAAGGTACTATTTTGGTATCTAAAAATAAATTAGATGAAGAAAAGTTNATANANGATTTGCTTGAATTAAATATAGATTCNTATGATGAATTTGATGATGAATATCAATTAACCGTNGCTCCAGAAGATTTTTCTAAATTGATTAAAAATTTAGAAGATCAAAAATATAATTTAGAAGGAGANATATCATTAATTCCTATTAATACAATTGCTATATCNAGACAAGATTTAGATCAAGTAAGTATTTTAATTGATAAGTTAGAAGAACATGATGATGTACAAAAAGTACATACTAATTTAGAAGTTATAGATTAAATGAATNTTTTAGGAATAGATCCAGGNTTAGGTAATACTGGTTACGGNNTAATTTCAATTCAAAATAANAACTTTTCAGTAGTTGATTTTGGTGTAATTAAAACAACTACAAAAGATAAATTATCTGANAGATTAAAAATAATATTTAATGGNACTAATCATTTAATAAAAAAATATAAACCATCAATTTTTTCAATAGAAGAAATTTTTTATAGTAAAAATGTAAAATCATCTTTACTATTAGGACATGCAAGAGGAGTNGCAATTGCAGCTGCTTCAACAAATGAATTATTAGTATATGAATATTCTGCTAGAAAAATTAAACAATCTTTAACAGGTAATGGGAATGCTCATAAAGATCAGGTAAGNTTTATGGTAAAAAATATGTTAAAAATGAGTACTGAACCAACTTCATCNGATGCTTCTGATGCACTTGGAATAGCGCTTTGTTATGCATTACAAACTAAATTGGAATACTAATGATTGTTCAGATTACAGGAAAGTTAATATATAAAAATGTGAATGAACTTATNATNGATGCNAATGGCATTGGTTATTCTTGTANCATTTCAACTACTACTTATAATAAGTTGCCAGACTTAAATCACACTTTNACTATTTTGACTTATTTACATATTNTAGAAAATAAGCATTCGCTTTATGGTTTTAGTGATGAATCTGAGCGACAGTTGTTTTGTNTNCTGATTAGTGTTTCAGGNATTGGTCCAAAGATTGCTATACAATTATTATCAAAGACTGATAATAAACAAATGAGCCAAATGATTATTAATGGTGATGTTAAAATGTTATCTTCTTTACCTGGNATTGGCCCNAAAACTGCTAAAAGACTAATTATAGAATTAAAAGATAAGTTTACTTTAACAAATGATGATTCAATNCCAGTNGACAATACCATGAATAAANATCATCAAGATGCTTATAATGCTTTATTAACATTGGGATATAAATCAATTGATATTCAAAAGAAGATTNATAAACATACCANTNTNAAGCCAGAAATNACAACTGAAGAATTAATCAAAATTTGTTTNAAGGACTTAAAATGAAAAAAACATCACTCCATAAGAATCACTTNTCTTTAAATGCAAAAATGGTACCTTTTGCAGGTTATGATATGCCNNTAACTTATGATAAAATTTCAAATGAGTANNATTCAGTCAGAAANAANTGTGGTATATTTGATGTTTCNCATATGGGACAGATTAAANTTACAGGTTCTGATTCAATNNGATTTATCCAATATTTAACTGTTAATGATGTTAATGAACTNAAAANTAATCAAGCACAATATTCTGCCATGTGTAATNAAGAAGGTTTTATNATTGATGATTTAATTGTTTATAAGAANTNAGATNATGATTTTTTAATTATTGTTAATGCCTCCAATACTGANAATATTTTAGAATGGATGGATTTACATAAAGTCNATTTTGANATTAATATTAATTTAATGAATCATTCTCATTCACTAATTGCACTTCAAGGACCNAAAAGTAGAAATATTTTAAGTACAATCATTGGTGAAGCNATTAATATCAAATTTTATCATCTAAAAGAAATTCNATTGTTTGATCATGATGTAATTATNTCTAGAACTGGATATACTGGTGAGTTAGGTTTTGAAATTTTAGCAAGCCATTCTGTTATTAAAAAATTATGGGACCTTTTTATTCAAAATGGTGTNAATGCATGTGGTTTAGCAGTACGAGATGTTTTNCGAATGGAAATGAAGTATTGTTTATANGGAAATGANATATCAATTAAAACAAATCCTATTGAAGCTGGATTATCATGGATAGTTAAGTTTAATAATGATTTCATTGGAAAAAACGCTTTAAAAGATTATAAAANAAAAACTNACCAAAAACGTTTAATNGGGTTNAAGATGNTAGACAAAGCAATACCAAGAAAGGGATATAATATTTTTTTTAANGATGCATTANTTGGTTCTGTNACTAGCGGTACCCATTCCCCAACTTTATCAAAAGGTATCGGACTAGGATATATTGATAATATTCATAATAAAATAGGCAATATGATTACCATNGANATTAGAGGTAAATTAATGAAAGCTGAAATAGTAAAAACNCCTTTTATTAATAATACATCAATACATTCTTAAATAGGGTATTTAACAATGAAAAAAAATAATGAAATTTTAGCCATTTTATTGGGNGTATTATCCTTGTTTATTTTTGTTAGTATTATTGAGTTCCANTCAATATATGAGCCAAATATTTTATTTAATTTATTTAATTCTAATACTTTAGATATTAATTTACCATTTACTGGAATTTTGGGAGCTAGTATCTCTGCGCTACTCGTAAAATATTTTCTAGGTTATGGNTCTTTTGCTNTATGCACTGTACTNTTTATGTATTCTTATTTAATCTTNACGCAAAAAGATTTTAAAAATAAAAAATATATTGTTTTATCTTTATATCAAATGTNAGCAGGATTATGGTTTTCAGTATTTTTGACNTGGTACNGTGGTGCAAGTAATGAAGCNGGTATTATGGGATTTATATTAAATCATTTTTTAAATGATTTTATTAAAAATTTNATCTATATACTTTTGCCGATTTCTTTNTTGATTTTGATAAGAGGTTTTATTGATTTTTCCATTTATGAATCNATAAAAAAAATATTTGAATATATTAATAAATACAAAACNTCTAAAAGTATTNAAATAAAAAANGATGAATTGCATATNACANAAGATTTAATAAATCANGAACAGGAAAATAATACAGAAATAGATANTNAAGAAATTGAAGAAGAAATAANAAAAGAAGAACATTTAGAAATTCCANAGGATGATGCAGATNCATCNAATGAAATAATTATTGAAGAGCAGGATTTGATTGATGAGAGCAGNATAGANGANATAAATAAAGTTGCNTACGACAATTATAAGTTACCTTCATCAAATTTATTAAATGAACCATTAGAAATTATCAATGAATCAAGTGANGAAGACTTGAAAAATCAAGCTNCTCAACTTATTCACGCACTTGAAACTTTCAATGTNCANGGTCAGGTTATTCGCATTTCACCTGGACCTGTTATAACATTATTTGAAATAGAGCCTGCAGAGGGAGTTCGAGTNAACAAATTTACCACCTTATCNGATGATTTGGCGCGTGTCATGCAAGCAAGNAGTATNAGNGTCATTGCTCCAATACCAGGTTCTAGATCAGTTGGTATAGAATTACCTAATAAAAATCCGCAGACAGTTTATTTAAAAACTATACTAAATTCTGAAAAGTATGTTAATTCATCATCNAAACTAACTATTGCNGTAGGTAAAACTACCACAGGTGATGCTTTTGTATTTGATCTTGGNTCACTACCACATTTATTGATTGCAGGTGCTACAGGTGCTGGAAAATCTGTATGTATNAATACAATTATAATGTCTATTTTATATAAAGCTAAACCTGATGAAGTCAAATTTGTATTGATTGATCCTAAAAAATTAGAGTTATCAATTTATAAGCAGTTAGTTGGTTATCATTTAATTACTTCTTCTAATTTGGATGAATATGTAATGACTACTGCTGAAAATGCTGTNGGNATTTTAGATGCTTCAATTAATGAAATGGAACGAAGATTTTCATTATTTGCAGAATCAAATGTTAGAAATATTGGTGAATATCATANNAAATATAAAAATGANACATCTATGGAAAAAATTCCTTATTTAGTTGTATTGATTGATGANTTAGCTGATTTAATGATGACTTCTAGTAGNGCAGTTGAAGATCCTATTACTAGATTAGCTCAAAAAGCNNGAGCAGTTGGNATTCATTTAGTTGTAGCAACACAAAGACCTTCTGTTGATGTTATCACAGGTTTAATTAAATCAAACTTTCCAGCNAGATTATCTTTTCAAGTTTCATCAAAAGTAGATTCTAGAACTATATTAGATCAAATGGGNGCTGAAAAACTTTTAGGTAGAGGAGATTTATTNTTTTTAAAACCCGGNACTGGATCACCAATTAGATTNCATAATGCATTTATTAATTTAGATGAAATTCAAGAAGTTTTAACTCATATTAATAGCCAACCNAAGCCAAATGAAATCAAATTACCTGAAGCAAAAAAGGTNTCNTTAGAAGCNTCAGGAAATTTAGATGAAAATCATGATGAATTACTTGAAGACGCTGCTAGATTAATAATNAATACAGGACAAGCTTCAGTTTCCTTGCTTCAAAGNAAGTTTAGAATTGGATACAGTAGGGCTGGTAGATTAATTGATGANTTAGAATCTTTAGGAATTGTNAGTGGATATAGTGGATCAAAAGCAAGAGACATCTTAGTTGATGCATCTTATATTGANGATATATTTAATAAATAATTTTTATGTTNAAATATTTCATTAATATTNTTTTTATTACTATAATATTTAATAATAANNCATTATTCAAATTTCTTTCGCATAATACTNANTTTATAAANAGTTANCCTAAAATTATTTCATTTAAATATNTTAATAATATNGAAGGTTTATCAAAATCAGGATATGGAGAAATAATAATTGGTANAAAANAATACAAGGTAAATTTAAAAAATCAAATAATTAAAGTTAGTGATAACAAACTTCAAAGNTATAATGTTAATACTAATCAAATATTCNTTGAAAATACAAATCNTAAATTTGATTCTTTAATTTTCAATTCTTTTAATAAAGATTTTNNTANCTTAATTAAAAACAACCTATTAAATGAAAAATTTGAATTAGAAATTACACCTAGTTTAGATTCAACATCTATTATTGAGATAAATGTGGAATATGAAAACTATAATTTTACACTTTATGATTTAAATTTCATTTATGAAAATATTGATACTACTGAANTATTTTNATTNAATTTTCCTGATGCATTTATATTTGATTTAAGAGATTAAAATGAAAAAAATTAAAATTTTATTAAATAGNCTNATCAGTATTTTTATTACAATATTCAGTTTNTACTTATTTTTTAATAATGATAATAATGAGATNANTTTTTTAGACTTANTTAATTTAATNAAACAAGGATGGTTTCATTTAGCCTTAGCAAGTATTTTATTAATTTTTAGCGTTTACTTAAGAACACATAGATGGCAATATCTATTTGATTTAGATTCAAAAATAGACTTCTCAATTTTATTCAAATCTCAATTAATAGGATATTTTGCAAATAATATTTTACCAATACGTTTGGGAGATGTAGTTAGAAGTTATGTTGTATCAAAACATACAAAGAAAAAAATCAGTTATTTAATAGGCACCATAGCAATGGAACGAGTAGTTGATACCTTAACTATCTTATTTTTTAGCATAATTACCTTATTATATTACGGGCCTGATTATTTAGAGATACAATTTATTTTTTTAAATTTACCTTTTATTATTACTATATCGATTATTATCATAATGGGATATTTATTATATAACTACTTAATAAAATTTTCTATTTCCGAAAAAATTTATGAAATTTTAAAAAATATTTGGTCTGGATTTTCTGATATACAATTGAATCAAAAACAATACATTGTATTTTTATCAATTGCATTATGGTCAATTTTTGTAGTTAATGTATATTTGATCCAACTTATTTTTCCGCACTTAAAACTTAGTATATTTGACTGTCTTTTGATATTAGTTGCATCGTCATTAATTCAAATGATTCCTGTAGGTTTTGGAGCTATTGGGGTGTTTCATTTAGGTGTTCAAGGTGTATTAAATAAATTGGGCATAAACGATTTTAATAATTTTATTATTATTTTACACTTATACAGCCTGTTTATTTATACATTAACAGGAGGTTATTATTTTATAACAGATAAGATTTTAGTTGCAAAAAATATTTTCAACCATATCAATGAAAACTAGTTAACATTGGAAAATTTTTTCTTTTTGTTAATATAATATTTTTTCACAATGGAATATTTCTTCATTAACTCATTTGAAATTTTTTTATTATTTTTATAGGTCTTAATATTATTCCTTTTTCTTACAACAATATATTTCAAATTTATTATCAACCATAAATTTGCTAATAACACAGCGAATGAACCTTTAATATTTAATTTTAATGCATAAAAAATAACAGTTAATTTTTCTAGTGTTATTCTTTTAATTAAATTTATTAATGATAATTTTAAATTATTTGTGATAAATAAAATCATACTGTTTCGGTGGTTTAAAAATATTTTTTTAAATGATCCGTATGGTAAAGTTTGACCACCTTTGTGATATAATACTGCATTCGGCTGTATATATATATCATAACCTAACATTAAACATTTCCAGTGGTAATCAATTTCTTCCATATGAGCAAAAAGTGATTCATCAAAACCTTCAATCTTTCTAAAGACATCACTACTGGTTAAAAATCCTGTACCACTTGCCCAAAATATTTTGGTTTCTTTATCATATTGACCTGTATCTTTTTCAATTGTATCAAACAGTCTACCTTTAACAAAAGGATAACCTAAATAATCAATGTAACCTCCACATCCACCCGCATAATCAAAGTAATTTTTTTCAAAATAGTTTTTTATTTTAGGTTGCACAGAAGAAATATTATTATTTTTTTCAATTGTATTAATTAATTCAGAAATACAATTTTTAGTTATGATTGTATCATCATTCAAAAATAATAGATATTTTCCTGCAGCATTCTTTGCACCTAGATTACATCCACCCGCATATCCTAAGTTAATATTAGAGTCTATAATTTTACATTGAGAAAATTTTTTAGCAATATATTCAATACTATTATCTTGACAATTATTATTTACTATTATCAATTCATATTCTATTGAATCTAAGGTATCATAAATTGATTGAATACATTCATTTAATATTGTTTTTCCCTTTAAATGTGGAATAATAATTGATAGATTCATATTATTGAATATAGAAATCTGGGAAATATTTTTTTACTAATTTTGGATCTACTGTTGACAATAGATTTTGTATATTTGAATCAATCAATTTCATATTTTCATCTAAGCTAAAATCATTAGGATTTTGCTCAATTTTGTATTGAATAACCTGCAAAAGAGATTGACAAAATGATAAGGCTCCATAATCATAAGAGATTTCAGTTGGGATTATATGTCTCGGAAAATATTCGTTCATGAGATTAATAATTTTAAAACTTTCATTTAAATGATTTGATCTGTTTAAGTCAAGAGCAATATTAGTAGCAGTTTTAAAAAATACATTTCGATAATTCGCTGCTAATCTTTCAATATTTGGTCCGTAAAATACACCTTCTTTATCAAGGTTTTGATATCTGTAAATGCCTTCACTAATTAATCTTGCATTATTAAAATCATCAGCGTTTCTTAATAAATTATTATCATTAGATTTAGTAATCATTTGAATTGTTTTTTCAATATCCATTCGTATATCCATTGGAGTATTATTTTTTTGATTTGATAGTTTATATACTAAACCCTCTTGAACTAAGTAGTCATCTAATCCAAGATTATTATTTCCTGTGGTAGTAGAAAAATAAATTGGATTTAAATCAAAACATTCTTCAATTATTTTTAGAATTGTAATATTTGTTAACCCCACACCATATGTACCAGGATTAAATTTCCACGTAAAATTTTTACCTGAATCTGATTTCAAATCAATAGTGTAATCATTTTGAAGATATCTTGAAAATGCATACTCCATTAATAATTCATAATTTTCAGACTCAACTATTTCTAAATATTCATCAATTTCACTATCAAGGTTAAACATTTTAAGACTAGGCTTATGTTCATCTAATTGTCTGATATAACTTGGAAAATTTAATAAACTTAGATTTACAACTTTTACATCTTTTCTAATATTTTCTACTTCTTGTATATACCATAAAGGAAATGTATCATTATCTCCATTTGTAAATAATATTGCGTTTGGCTCACAGGAATTAAGAAGATTATATGCGTAATCCCATGCCTCATACCTTTGTGATCTATCATGTTCTCTCCAATCTGTAATTCCCATTAGAATGGGCATAATACACAATAAAAGAATTGATGGTACTAAAGATTTAATTTTAAATCTCTTATTTAATTCAGATAGTATACCAAATACTCCAATACCTATCCATATTGAAAAAGCAAAAAAACTACCTACATATGCATAATCTCTTTCTCTAGGCTGAGGGTCACTTTGATTTAGATACACTACGATAGCGAGGCCTGTTAATATAAATAAATTCATAACAGACAATGCTCGAAGAGGATCTTTTCTAAAGTGATAAAAAACACCAAATAAACCAATGATAAATGCTAACGGTATAATATATCTAAAGAAATCAATATTTTGAAGGGGACGCATACTCATCAATGGTGTGCCATCTATACTATTACGAGTCCACGACCTTTCATTCCAATCTTCTTTACCAATGAATTGCCAGGCAAAATAGCGCAAATACATTTCTTTAAATTGATAGTTCCACACAAAATTAGTGATTTCTTTATTAGATACATCGTTAGGATTCAAGGTATATCTTTTCCAACTCTCACTATTGCCTTGACTATTTATTATTAGAGAAGTTTTTCTATCTAAAATGCTCCATTGACCATATTGGTCTCTATTAATATATTGATAAGCACTTTTAATATCTTCTGGATTATTGTAGTTAATTTTTGGATTTTGTTGAGCTCTTATAAAAATTAGCGAATATGTAGAGTAACCTATCAATACCATTAATGTACAAGTAATAACTAATCTTGAAATTTGTAAATATTGAGTACCATTTGATTTATATAATTTACTTAAAGACCAAAAAACTAGAAGTATAACCAATAAAGATTTAAATAGATTTAACGTTGTTTGTTTTTTTAGTAGATGGAAATAATTAATACCATTTTCATTATAAAAATTGATTTGATCATTCGAGCTCTTGATAACCCAATTTGCGACATCATTTTTTATTCCGTTCTGTATTAAGTCCATATAATAGAATGTTTTAGCTTCTTCGTTTGGTGCTGATATAAATTTATCATATATATTTACTTGTTGCTCACTTAAGTGATATGAATAACTTTGTATTTCTTGTGTTTTATTTTTTAATGACATTTTTATATCTTCGATAAAAAATTCATTAACCGAAATAAAGGACAAAATAAAAGCAAAGATAATTGTAATAGAATATTTGATTTTTTCATTTAAATTTATATTGATAAGTATAGTAGATATAATTGCAGTTATTAAAAATATAATTAAAAGAGTAGGATCTGAAATTTTATTTGCAATGGACGGCAATCCTTTTATTATACCTTTGTATATTATTACAAAAATTAATCCCGTGACAACCGAAAGAAGTAAATAGTGTTTCATTCTTATATGATCTGAATTTTTAATTTTATAAAAAATAATAAGTGCAATAAAGGGTATAGCAAGTAAATTAAGTAAATGTATCCCTATTGCTAATCCAATGAAATAACTAATTAAAATTAAATATTTAACATGATTACCGCTTTCAAATTTTGATGCCCACTTTAATATTAACCAAACAACTATGGCTGTAAAAAAAGTTGACAAAGCATATACTTCAGCCTCAACAGCATTAAACCATTGAGAATCAGTAATAGCAAAAGTAAGCGCACCAATTAATGCTGAACTATAAATTGATAAACTATCTCGATTCGTAAAAATTTTTATTAATTGCACTATTATCATATAAAGTAGCATTATTGATAAAGCGCTTGCTAAGGGAGATACTAAATTGACTCTTGCTCCCATATCATTTAATAGTGGAATTTGAGAAAAGAAATTACTAATTAATAAATATAAAGGTGTGCCTGGAGGATGAGGAACTCCCATGATGATTGATGTTGCAATAAATTCTCCACAATCCCATAGAGATACAGTTGGAGCCATAGTAAAAAAATAAACGCCAAAAGGGACTATAAAAGCAATGAAAGTAAAAATTTTATTTATTTTTTTTAAGTTTAGTTTATCCAATTTTTATAAACTCCAACATATGATGATACTTCCTTTTAAATACTTGTTTAATTTTTTTATTTTTATTCAAATTTAATTTTGGGTCCTTTATTACCATTTCAAAAGCCTGCTGTCTAGCTCTTCTTATAATTGGACCATCATTACTAAAATCTACAACTTTTGATTTTATAAAACCATGCTGTTTTGTGCCAAAAAAATCACCAGGTCCACGCATTTTTAAATCTTCATCTGAAATAATAAATCCATCTAAGGTTGATGTCATAATTTTTAATCTTTTATCAGCATTTGGAGTTTTCTTTCGTTGTATAAAAAAACAATAACTTTGTTTTGATCCTCTCCCAATTCTTCCTCTTAATTGATGAAGTTGAGTCATTCCAAAACGTTCAGCATTTTCAACCATAATCACAGTTGCATTTGGTATGTTAATTCCAACTTCTATTACGGTTGTTGCTACTAAACAATTTATTTCCCCATTATTCATTTTTATCATTTGCGAATCAATTTCATCTTTATTCATTTTTCCATTGATATAACCAACTTTAAAATCATTAAAAATCAACTTTAATTTTTCATATCCAGATTTTGCAGCCTCGAGGTCCAGTTTTTCAGATTCATCTATCAGTGGATAGACAACAAAACATTGTCTACCGGATATCATTTCCTGTTTCATAAACTCATATGTTGACTCTATTTTATCTGGGTATATTAAACTAGTTTTAATAGGCAGCCTATTTTTAGGTAATTCATCAATGATTGAAATATCCATATCTCCATGAATAGTAATAGATAATGTTCGGGGAATTGGCGTTGCAGTCATCGATAACACTTGGGGTGAATTACCTTTTTCTATTAATAATTTTCTGTGTTCCACACCAAATCTATGTTGTTCATCTATTATGATTAACCCTAAATCGTTGAATTTCACTGGCTCTTGAATCAGGGAGTGAGTTCCAATTATAAATTGAATTTCACCTGACTTTAATTCGTTCAAAATAATATTTTTTTCTTTTTGAGGTATATTAGATGTTATGAGCCCACAGGTTATATGAACTTTCTCACAGTATTCTTTAATACTTTCATAATGCTGTTCAGCTAAAATCTCTGTAGGAGCCATCAATGCCACTTGTTTTTCTTCAGACATTACAATTGCAGCAGTCAATACAGCAACAATAGTTTTTCCTGAACCTACATCACCTTGAATTAAGCGATTCATCACCTCTTTTGATTTTAAATCAGCTCGAATTTCTCTCAACACTCTTATTTGCGCATTTGTTAATTGAAAATTTAGACTTTCATATATATTTTTTAAATATTGGCCTCTTTTTTGATATGAATGACCAATATTATTTTTTTGATTATTTCTTTTTAATGCCATTAGTAGTTGTATAAAAAAATGTTCATTAAATTTTAATCTATACAAAGCATTTTTTATATCATCATTTGTTTTAGGAAAATGAATTTGATTTAATGCTTGGTCAAGACTGATTAACTTTTCTTGTGATAATAAATCTGATGGCAAAAAATCATCAATAATATATTTATCATTTAGAATAATATTTTTTATTAATTTTCTAAATCCTCTACTATCTAACCCTTTTGACTTTAATTCTGATGTGGATGAATATTGTGATATTATTTGGCCAGTATTATGATTTTCAGATTGACTTAATATATCAAAATCAGGATGTGTAATTTTTAAGCCGTTATAAAACTCTAATTTTCCATAGACAGCTATTTCATCATCAATTTTAAATTTTTCCATTATCCATGAGAGGCCATTAAACCATATGCATTGCAACTCTCCAGTACCATCTGAAATGGTAACTTGAAACAGTCTTCTTTTACCAATCATTTTTATATTTTTGCTTACAACTTTTCCAATTATAACAGCTTGTTCTCCAATCTTAGTATTACTAATTTTTTTTATATTGGTTCTATCTAAATATTTTCTGGGGATATTATTGATTAATTCATAAATAGTATCAATACCATAGGCTTTTAATTGTTTAGCCCTTTTAGGTCCAACACCTTTTAGATATGTTACATCATCATATAATGGATTAGAGTAAGTCAAATTAAAATGAATGATTTATTTATTTAGGGATTGTAGGTTTATTTCTAATTTTTCGAGTTGTTGATTATAATCTTTGAATTTCTTTCTTTCATGATCAATAATTTCTTTTGGTGCTCTATTTACAAAATTTTTGTTATCTAATTTTTTTGAAATTGCATTTAATCTACCGTTCATATCTTCAACCTGCTTTTTGAGCCTTTTAATTTCCTGCTCAATATCTATTAATCCTTTAAGGGGAATAAATATTTCAATATTTTCAACTACTGCAGTGGCAGATTGAGAAGGTTTTTTTAAAGATTCCCCAACTTCTAACTCATCAATTTTCAGTAATCCATTCATTAACCCAACATTATTTTTAATTATAGAAGTAAACTTATGTTGTCCTCTTACATATATGCTAATATTTTTAGATGGAGATATATTAAGACTTGCTTTAATGTTTCTTATTGCACTTATAACATTAACAATCAGTTGAATGTCATTTTCTATATTTTTATCTACTTCTTTATCTCTATAAACTGGGTAATGAGTATTAATCAGAAAATCCTTGTCTACACTTTTATTATCCTTGTCTACATTAAGAAAACTCCAAATTTCTTCAGTGATATGAGGAGTAAATGGATGTAGCAATCTTAGTATATTTTTAAGTACATGTATTGAAACTGATTGAGCAATATATTTATCTTCCGAATTATTGCCATAAAATCTTGTCTTAACAAACTCTATATACCAATCGCAGAAATAATTATGAACAAATTGATATATTGATTTAATTACTTCATTTAGTTTATAATTTGCATAATGATTTTCTATTTCACTAATTGATGTGTTTAATTTTGATAGAATCCATTTATCAGTAATATGCAATTTATCATAATCGATCATTTTTGAACTTATATCTTCNGNATTCATNAGAATAAANCNNGCCGANTTCCANANTTTNTTCATAAAATTTCTNCCANGNTCTAATTTATCATNNGAANATAAAATNTCAGANCCNTGNGGAGCNATTAATAATAAACCNACCCTTACNGCNTCTGCNCCATACTNNTCNATCAAATNTACNGGATCNGGNGANTTTCCTAANGATTTGCTCATTTTTNNNCCTTTNNCATCTCTNATNATTCCATTAAAGTATACATTTTTAAATGGCACCTCATCTTTAAAATAAATNCCAGCCATTATCATTCTAGCTACCCAAAAGAAAATAATATCAGGGCCTGTAACTAAATCATTAGTAGGATAAAATTTTTCTAATTTTTTTGTTTCATTTGGCCAACCCAATGTAGCAAAAGGCCATAACCACGAACTAAACCATGTGTCAAGCACGTCTTTCTCCTGCACCCAACCTTCTTCTTTTGGTGGCTTAACATCACAATATATTTTATCTCCTTTATACCATACAGGAATTCTATGACCCCACCATAATTGTCTTGAAATACACCAATCTTTAATATTTTCCAACCAATGATTATAAGTTTTAACCCATCNATCAGGGTAAAATTTCACCTCGCCATTTTTAACTGCTTCTAAAGCTGGTTGTGCTAACTCATCCATTTTTAAAAACCATTGTTTAGAAATGTAAGGCTCAACGATCGAATTTGTTCTTTCTGAATGTCCCACCTGATGAACATAATCTTCAATTTTAATTAAATGTTTTANATCATCAAGTTTTTTTATGATTAACTTTCTTGCATCAAATCTATCNAAAGATTTAAACTCTTCAGGACAATTATCATTTAAAGAAGCGTTTGGATTGAAAATATTGATAATTTCCAGATTATGCCTTAATCCCATTTCAAAATCATTTGGATCATGAGCTGGTGTAACTTTAACACAACCAGTACCAAATTCCATATCAACATAGTCATCTGCAAAAATAGGAATTTCTCTATTTACTATTGGTAAAATTACAGTTTTACCAATTAAATGTTTATACCTTTTATCTTTAGGGTTAACTGCCACCCCTGTATCGCCAAGCATAGTTTCTGGCCTTGTAGTTGCAACAACAAGAAATTCTTCACTGTCTTTTATAGTATATTTAAAATGCCATAAATGTCCTTGTTTTTCTTTATATATTACTTCTTCATCTGAAAGGGCAGTTAAGCCTTGAGGATCCCAATTAATAATTCTTTCACCTTGATAAATTAGACCATCATTATATAATTTCACAAAAGCATATATTACGGATTCACTATACTCTTTATCCATTGTAAACGTTGTCTGTTTCCAGTCACATGATGCTCCTAATCTTTGCAATTGATTTAATATTTTTCCGCCATATTTAACTTTCCATTCCCAGGAGTGTTCAAGGAATTTTTCTCTCCCTATAACTTTTTTATCATAGCCTTTTTCTTTTAACATTTTTGTTACTTTTGCTTCAGTTGCAATTGATGCGTGATCCATTCCAGGGAGCCACAAAGTACTTTTTTCACTCATNCTTTCTTTACGAATTAAAATATCTTGAATTGTATTATTAAGTACATGTCCCATNTGTAATATGCCTGTAACATTTGGTGGTGGAATCATAATAGTAAATGGTTCATTTAAGGATTCATTTGGTTCGAACATATTTTGTTCCATCCAACATTCATACCATTTGCTCTCTACATTTTGAGGATTATATTTCTTTTCAAGTTCCATTAATTGCCTAATAAGATATGATNATGTAAGATGAAACTGCAATTTCAGGGCAATAGCAATCATTAGGTGGACATACTGGAGGCTCAACACAATCATTCCATGATTGACGGCATGCATTNTATTGCATTACATTTTCGTCTCCCATAGATANATANTCTGTAATGTCTGTGATTACAGGATGAACATCTTGTCCAGGACACCAGCCCGCTCTACCATAACCCCAAGTTCCCCATTGGTTAGGAACTACACCTTCAATAATAGTTTCTAACTCCATACAGTGTGTATTATCATTAGCTTCTGGATGATCATTTTCAAATTCATATACACCACCATTTACAGAGAACATATGTTTTGAATTACAAAATTCAGCACANTTAAATGTTCCATNACNACCCCAACCATGNCCTGTAATGTAAGATACAAATTCTACTTTAGTTGCGTTTTCTGGTACTTCAAATACCATNGGAGGAGTATTATCATCAAATTCAGGATTAAATGGAATTGTACCAACCCACATTGGTTGAAAACTTTGAGGCGTATCTAATAAATCTTCTCCATGATAAAAACGAAAATTCATAGTTAATAAACTATTAGGCCAACCTGACTCTTGGAACTTAATTAATTTATTACCACCAGGTTTTAACATAGATATAAATGGGCTTATGTCTGTTAAATGATGAGGTTGACGATCAAAGGGTGTAATCCATCTAGCTGCCTCATGGCAATTTGAGCCATCTTCATCGCATATGAACATCCTTGCTTTACGGTCATAATCATCACATCCTTGATCACTATAATTTCCATTAGCGTCTGGGCAACCTCTTAACAGTTCAATTGACATACCACTATAATTATTTAATTGATCAAGCGCAGGAAATTCTACAATTTTTTCAATAGTAGCCGCCCAGCCACCTGTATATAATTCTCTTTCAAATACAGACACCTCATCATAGGTATTCTCATCTTCATTTAATGCATTCCATTCATAATCTTGATATGTTACTTCATGCGCTAAGAAATTCATATAAAAACCTGTAAAGCCGGCTGGATTTCCTAAATATCCAGACTGTTTAATTCTTTGAAATCTATCAATTGAAAATGCATATGTCCCAACAATTCTCTGTTCTATCCAATTATCAAGTTCACTTACAGGCGTTGGTACAAAATGTAAGTGTTTTTTCCAGTGTTCTTGCATTTCTGGAGACATATTTTGCTCAATAGTATTTTTGAAAAATTCTTGAATAAGAGTTATATCTCTTTCTGCATCTGCACCTGAGGATAAAAAGAAATAATGAGTATTTAAGTTAGATTTTTCTAGTAGTGTTAATCTATCAGAGCCATTTGAACAAATATTAGCAGGACAATTATCAGACCACATATTTACCGAATTTGTATTAGAAGGATCATAATGAATGAACATATAATTATCTTCACCATCCCACTCAGTTTGGAAATCCCATATATTTTCTGGATTAAAAGAATCAGGGTATAATATTCTTTCTATAAGCAAAGTAATATCTAAAACGTTAATATCACCGTCAATATTTATATCACCATTTATTTCTTCATCTCCTAGATCAATGGTATTTAAAATTATTCCAATTAAAAATATTACATCATTTATATTTAATATAGAATCGTCATTTAAATCACCTAGAACTGTACTATTATTTAAATCAAGTACTGTAAACGGTCCTGCAATATCAAAATACTCCTGGCCATATGGACCTTCATTAAAATCTTGTGTAGTTATTAAAGAAAAAAGTAAAAAATAAATTATAAATGTTTTTGGCATAATTGATATCCTATTAGTAATTATCAAAAGAAACGTTAAATTTTCAACATATAAATATATAAATAATAACCTTTAAATTAAATAATATATAATATGTCTATAGGAATATATATTCTGCTCTTTTGCTCAATGTTTGCTGTTAGTACATCCCCGTTAATAGCAAGATACTTAAATCATTTAGACCCAATTGCCATTGCTTTTTGGAGAATGATGATTGGTTCAATTATTATGCATACTTTTAGTATTTTTTATAAAGGTAAAAAAACTTTATCAAAAAAAAATTCTATTTTAACTGTATCAGCAGGCATTTTATTGGGATTACATTTTGCACTTTTTTATAGTTCAATTTCACTACTTCCAACATCTGCAATGCCTCGAACATTATATGCATATTCTACATGAGAAAGAGTTACTACAGCAGTATCCTTATCGATTAAATGAAGGATGTCATCAGTTTT
>PARL01000003.1 GCA_002711465.1 Fidelibacterota bacterium
AGTGAGAAACCTATTACGGTATTACCACCTACAGATACGGTAAAGCCAGCCTCAGCAGCTAGTCCACCTTCTGCATTATATAACTGTGTTCCTGTTACATCAAACTGGAACCCAGCAACTGGTGTAAATGAATCAAACTCAATCTCCATTGTGTTATCACCCACTGCACCAAAACCTAAAGAAACAGTCTCAGATGGAGGCTCTGGACAATCGTTTGGATCACACTCAGATGTGCCATCCCAACACTCAGTCTCATAGAAACAACTTCCATCATCTACAGTTGCATCTGCATCATAATTACATGCACTATCTATCNGTACAACCAAANANNGGNTCTTCNNAATCNANANCNACACAANCNCCTGTNTCATAATCCATNGCATTACCNNCTGGATCAGANAATACTACATTNTCAATACATGCCTNNGANGCNANCGCNGCATANTCTAANTTNGTTAANANNCCNNNACCNNNAANNGTAGCNCCNTGNAGTGANAANCCAATCACNGTATTACCACCNACAGATACNGTAAAGCCTGCNTNNNCNGCAAGNCCACCNNCNGCANNATATAACTGTGTNCCTNNTACATCAAACTGGAANCCAGCAACTGGNGTANANGANTCAAANNCAATCTCCATNNNGTTATCACCNACNGCACCAAAACCTAANNATACAGTCTCNGATGGAGGNTCTGGACANTNGNTTGGATCNCNCTCAGATGNGCCATCCCAACACTCAGTCTCATAAAAACAACTACCATCATCTACATTAGCATCAGCATCATAATTACATGCTCCACTATCTGTACAACCAAATACTGGCTCTTCAAAATCAAGAGCAACACAACCACCAACTTCATAATCCATTGCATTACCAGATGGATCAGATAACACTACATTATCAATACAAGCCTCTGAAGCTACTGCTGCATACTCTAAATTAGTTAAGATGCCTGAACCCTGAATCGTAGCACCTTGTAATGAAAATCCTATTACCGTATTACCACCAACAGATACTGTAAAACCAGCCTCTGCAGCAAGTCCACCGCCGGCATTATATAACTGTGTTCCTGTTATATCAAACTGGAATCCAGCAACCGGTGTNAACGAATCAAATGCAATCTCCATAACGTTGTCACCTACAGTACCAAAGCTAAGTGTAGTACCTCCTTGTTGATCAGGGCATTCATTAATATTACATGCAATTGATCCATCCCAGCATTCATAAGAAGGACCATCTCCGTTGCATATTCCNCATTCATCAAAAAAACCAACACAATCATCAACATCATCACATATCCCATCTGAATCCTCATCATCACATGGAGGTTCAGATCCATTACAGTCAAAATTACCAAAAGATACATCTATAGCATTACCAGATGGATCAGAAATAGCGCCAGTACCTAAATCTAAACATATATCATTTGAAAAATTTCCATTTAAATTAGTCAAAATACCATTACTTCCAGCAGAGATTACACTTCCAGTAAATGAGAAACCAAGAACTGTATTTCCACCAACAGATACCGTAAATCCAGAACTNGCTGCTAAGCCACCTGATGCATTAGTTAAATTAGAACCAATAATGTCAAATTGAAATCCGCTTACATCAACATTATTAGATATTGTAACTTCAACATTATCTCCATCTATAGAACCGAAGCCCATTATTACATCTTGTGAAAAAATAAATGACGAGATAAAAAATAATAGTGAAGTTAGTAGCGGTCTAATTAAGAGCATAATTTTCTCCTTATGGGTTATAAGATCTTTTTTAAAATTTTATTGTGATTATTTCNAAATTAATCAATTACATCTAAATAATACAAATATATCTTTATAATATGTGTATAGTTTGGTGTTACAGAATGTTACAGNGGTCACAAAATATTAGGCTGTCTTTTTTAAGTTTTTAGTTTTAGGCCTAGCTCCATTCAAAACAGTGTCCTCTGTAATAGTACAACTTTTAATGTCTTTATTTGATGGAATTTCATACATGATATCTAACATCACTTTTTCCATAACTGACCTAAGNGCCCGCGCACCGGTTTTTCTTTTTTCAGCTATATNGACAATTGCTAATAATGCATTATCTGTAAAATTTAATTTTACACCTTCAAGCAGGAATAATTTTTTGTATTGCTTAACAAGAGAATTAGCAGGTTCAGTTAAAATTGATAACAATGCTCTTTTTGTAAGATTATTCAAAGACCCCATTACAGGCAATCTACCAATTAATTCTGGTATGAATCCAAATTGAACTAAATCTTCAGGCTGCACATTTGATGTGCTTATTTTTTTATCTTCATTTATATTAGAAAACCCAATCTTATTCTTGTTCATTCTTTTTGATACTATTTTATCAAGATTTTGAAATGCTCCNCCNCAAATAAACAANATATTTGAAGTGTTAATTTGAACTAGTGGTTGTTCTGGATGCTTTCTNCCACCTTGAGGAGGTATATGCGCNTCTGTGCCTTCTAATATTTTGAGTAATGATTGTTGAACTCCTTCACCTGATACATCTCTGGTAATTGAAGTATTTGCAGTTTTTTTTGCTATTTTATCAATTTCATCAATATATATTATACCCATTTCTGCTTTTTTAACATCATAATCTGCAGCTTGATATAATCTAACTAATATATTTTCTACATCTTCACCTACATAACCTGCCTCTGTTAACACTGTGGCATCTGCTATTGCAAATGGTACATTTAAATAATTTGATAAAGTTCGTGCCAAAAGTGTTTTTCCAGTACCTGTAGAGCCAAGTAATAATATGTTACTTTTTTCCAATTTAACATCATCATTATCATTAGAGTGAGTAATTCTTTTAAAGTGATTATAAACGGCTACAGATACAATTTTTTTGGATTCATCTTGATCAATAATGTGTTTATCTAAATATTTTTTTATTTGTTTTGGATTTTTTAATTCAAAAGATGGATTAGATTTTTTGGAATTATTTTCATTGATAACTAAGTTTGCTTTTTCGACACAATAATCACATATATATGCATCATCACCTTCTATTAAATAAGTTACCTCTTTTTCTTTTGATCCACAAAAATAACAAAATAATTTCTTTTCATTCATTGCTACTTATCCTTATTTACTATTTCATCTATAAGTCCATATTTTATAGATTCTTCAGCTGACATAAAATTATCTCTATTNGTATCTTTTTCTATACTTTTCACAGTTTGTCCAGTATTTTTTGATAAAATGTTATTTAATCTGTCTTTGAGAAATAAAATTTCCTTAGTATGAATTTCAATATCAGTTGCTTGACCCTGAACGCCGCCAAGTGGTTGATGTATCATGATTCTAGAATTTTCAAGAGCAGATCTTTTACCTTTTGTTCCTGATGATAAAATCATCGCGGCCATGCTTGCAGCTTGACCAACACAAATTGTTGCTATATCTGGTTTAATATAATTCATTGTATCAATTATACCAAATCCAGATGTAATTACTCCGCCAGGACTATTTATATACATATAAATATCTTTTTTTGAATCATCTGCTTCTAAAAATAATAATTGAGCAATGATTAAACTGGATACATAATCATCTATGGCTGTTCCTAAAAATATGATTCTTTCTTTTAATAGCCTCGAATAAATATCAAAGGCTCTTTCTCCATTTGCTGTTTGTTCAATAACCATTGGAACTAACATATTTATTTTATTGCTATCCATTTAAATCTCCTTTTGATTTACGTAACTCATCAGATTTTTTCTTATTCACTTTTACGTTAACGTAATCTTTTATAAAATCAAATAACTTTTCACTTAGCATATCATCAAAAAATCTTTGTTGATTTTCTGGGTTTTTTAGAAAATCCTTAATACTTTTTTCATTTTGAGGTTCTTTTTTGATTAAGTCTTTTGTTTTGTTATCAATATCTTCTTTTGATACAGATATTTTCTCATCGTTAATAATTTTTTCTTTTATTAAATACCATTTAACATTGAAAATTGCACCCTCAAGCCCTGAATTTCTCATCTCTTCTTCTTGATCTTTTGTTAAATTTGGTTGTTGCGCTTTATTATTTTCAATTATATGATCTAAATAATTTTGAATCATTGATTCTGGTGCATCTAATTTTGTTTTATCAACAAAATAGTTTATGATGCCATTATTTATTTCTTTTACATGTTCATTTTCAAAACTTTGGTTAATATTATCTTTAATCTTATCTTTCAACTCTTTTAAAGTTTTTAATCCAGGCTCAACTGTTGNAGCAAATTTATTATCCAATTTTGGTATAATTTGCTTTTCTACTTTATGAACAAAAACTTGGTAATCAACTTTTTTTCCTTCAATATCAATGGTGACATTTCTTTGTTCATCTTTTTTTATTCCTTTCATTGTTTTNAAAGCTGCATTTTTAAATGCTCCAAAGCCAAGACGGACATATTGTTTTTCAATTTTTTTACCAATTACAGGCGAACCTGAATCCAGTTCTTGCAAATCAACAAACAAGAAGTGTTCTTTGTCTGCTCCATCTTTGACTTCTTCCATAGATGAAAATCTATTTTGTAAATCTGACAAAGAATCATCAATATCTTTTTTTGAAGGAATGTACTTAATCGCACTAACTTTAAATTTTTTCTTATAATTTGGTAATTTGATTTCTGGTTTAAATTCAAATTCAATTTTAAAGACAAGATCTTCNCCTTCATGAAAAGTTAAATGCGTAATTTGACCTTGGTTAATTGGAGATAATTTTAAATCAGCTATTGCTTTTCTGTAGTAGTCATTTACAGAATTTTCAGAGAATTGGGCTTCAATACTTGGGGTATAATTTTTTTTGAATAGTTTCAACTGTACACCAAAAACTTTACCCTTGCGACCNCCTGGAGGAGTATAATGATNTTTTGCTTTATCAAATGCTTTTTGATAATCCTCTTTTAAATTTTTCCATGGNACAGTAACAGAAATTTCTTTAGTAAAACTATTTTTATTTTTGACTTTTGTTTTCAAATCTTATATCCTTCAAAAAAGTTGATTTATTTGCCACTAATATTAATAAGAGTTTAATTAAGTTCAAATCTGATTATTACAATTTTATCGAAATTGATTAAATTACTAATATGACACAATTATATAATAAGAAAAATAAAGAACAACTAATAGATGATTTGCATAGAGAAACATTCAAAAGAACTACTCTATCATTTTACAAATATGTAAAAATATCAAAACCTAATGATCTTAGAGATATACTTTATAAAAGTTGGAGTGAACTTAACATTCTTGGTAGAATATACATTGCTAAAGAAGGTATAAATGCTCAAATCAGTATACCTGAACATAATTTAATAAAATTCAAAAAAAATTTAAATCAATATGCATATTTTAAAAATATACAATTTAAGTTTGCATTAGAACATAATGAATCCTTTTACAAATTAATTGTAAAGGTTAAAAATGAAATAGTATCTTTTGGAATATCAACAAAAGATTATGATTTAAAAAAAACAGGTACGCATTTAAATGCAAAAAAATTTAATGAAATGGCAGATAAAAAAGACACAGTTATTGTAGATATGAGAAATCATTATGAAAGTGAAGTTGGTAAATTTGATAACGCTATTTGTCCTGATGTTGATACATCAAAAGAGCTGCTAAAAGAAACAAAAAAAATTCTTGAAAAACATAAAAATAATAATATTTTGTTATACTGCACGGGTGGCATTAGGTGTGAAAAAGCCAGTTCATATTTAATTAAAAATAAATTCCAAAATGTTTATCAACTCAATGGAGGGATAATTAATTATGCAAAAGAAGTTAAAGAGCAAGGTCTAAAATCTAAGTTTAAAGGAAAAAATTTCGTATTTGATGAAAGGTTAGGCGAGAGAATTACAAACGATATTTTAAGTTATTGCCATCAATGTAATGAAAAAAATGATGAGCATACAAACTGTAAAAATGATGCATGTCATATATTATTTATTCAATGCAAAAAATGTAAACAAAAGTATAATGGATGTTGCTCATATGAGTGTAAAAAAATTATATCTTTACCCATTGAAAAACAAAAGAAAATAAGAAAAGAAAATCCTGAAATTGCAGCACCGTTAATGCATTATTATAAAGATAGATTGAAACCTAAATTAAAAGAAATGACGCAAAAGAAAATAAATGATTTATAAAATTAAATTTATTAATTCAATTACATCCAATACATCAATTATTCCATCTTCATTCATATCTGCATTAGTTTCATAATTATTTTCTAAAATATAATTAATAATTANAATTACATCTAAAATATTTAACCCTTGATCATTATTGATGTCACCAGAAATGTGATTTTCAAAATATTCAAAACCATATTTTATAGCTCTTGCACACTGTGCATTAAATGCAGGGTCCCACTGAACTCTTCCACTGTTGTCTACTTCAAAAAAATTAAACTCAGTTGTTACTGTAACTAAAGTATTACCATTGGGTAAACGGTATGCTCCTGATTGTGTTGGTGAAAAAAAATTAGCNAAGTAAATCCATTCATATGTTGTTGGTCCAAATGGTTCATTTTCTTGAATATGGTAATAACCATTTTCATCAGCAATGCAATCAAATTCCAGTACAGCAGACCGATATGGGTTTGTTTGATGAATGTTATTATAAATTAAAAAATTACCCTCTCCTGGATATCCATCAGGAATCCAAATAATACCATGTTGTGCACCAAAAATTCTATCAGTTTCATCACCTCTACCATAATTTTGAGGATTCCCCCATCTATATAATATATCGCCACCTTTGCCCTGATTTCCTCCTGAATGACCTGCAGCTTCTTCAGTAGTAGTGCTATGATCAATGACGTAAATTTCATTCATGTGCCTACATGAAATCACTATTTGATCAAATTGTGCATTGTATGAAATTTTGTTTGTATGATTCCAATCATATAAATCATTTGGNAAATTACCATTCACATTAATATCTAACAATTCTGGATGTTCAGATATTTGTCCATAAGTTGCTGTATATTCAGGTCCTTTATCTTGAACCAAATGATCCCAGAAGTGCCATTTCCAAACAATTTCTGCATCGTTGTTAGATANGGGTTCTATTTCAACAATCATATCTATCTTCATTAGTCCAATTGCACCCTCTAATCCAGCATCTAGCAATTCTTGATTTGTTTTAAACTCCTCACAAATAGCTAAAATATTTCCGTTTGGCAATATAGTTATATCATGATGCGGATTACATATTTCATTAGGCATTTCCCATTCCCAAATGATATTTCCATTCCAATCTATTTTTTGAAATAATCCTCCAGCAGGCCCGGTATCACCGCCTCCACCACTTCTAGTGGGTAAATATAAAATACTATCCTTTGTTAAATAGCCAACACTNGCAGATGAAGATGNGTGTGACCAATAATTNATNATGTTTTCTTCATTATCAATCAAATAAGTTTCAGAACTATTATCACCACCTGACATNCCAGTAATCAATGTCAAACCNTCAAATGGTTCACATAGAATAATTTGAAATAAAAAAAATATAGTAAATATAAAATTCATCTTATAGCCTGATTTGCATTAATAATTAATTACTAAAAGTTAAGAAATTTAAAAAAAATAAAAATGTAATAAGTTGTATATTAAAATTTAAAAATTTGATTTTCCTGCGAAATATTAAATTTATTTTTCTTTAAATNATTGTACTCAGGTGTATTAGGTTTTAAAATTTGATTTGTATGATTCATGTGNATAAAATNAACTTTTTTCTTTTCATTNGTGTCAAGTGATGATAATTTATTTATGGTATCTAAAATTTCAGGATGAGGTATCTTTGAAATATCTCTATTTTTGATTTCACTTTTATCATAAAATGTTCCATCAAGAAATAATAAATCATTTTCTTTNATTAAATTGATAAGATTACTATNCCATTGATCCCAGCAATCAATNTCAGGTATNAAAATTATAGATTTTTGATTTATTATTAATTTATATCCAACTGTTTCNGAAAANTCATTTCTATGTGGAACTTCAAATGGCTTAACTTTAAAATTTNGAAAAAAAACATCTTTTTTATTAAAAATTTCTATTATCTTAATATTTTTTTTATCAACTAATTGACGAAANGGTTGATTTTTAAATATAAAATTTTTCATTCTACTCATTACATAAATAGGCACGTCTTTAGTATTCATGATTTCTAATCCTAAATCTAATAAACCCAAATAATGGCCTATATGTGCATGAGTTATAAATANNCCAGCTAATTTACAATCATAAACTTCTAAAAGATGTANNTGTTCTTTGANGTTTGGNGTNATATCAAACAAATAAAATTTTTGATTTTTTTTATCTATAAGNGCAATACATGTTGGCAGTCTATGCATCAATGGTTTATCCCATATTAACTTGCAACAATCCTTTTTACAGCCTGCATGAGGATATCCACCATCTTGAGCTGTACCTAATACGTGTAATATCANTTTATATCACCAAATNAAAGGAAATAAAAAGTTAGTATTTTTTTTATAATCTGAAAATTCATCATACCTTGATAATGATTTATCTTTTTTGAACATGTTTGGTACCCAAACAATTATTATAAATGTAATTAGAGCAATGATTGGAATCCAACTTAATGCTAATAAACTAAATCCTAAATAAATTAGTAATTCTCCTAAGTAATTAATGTTTCTAATTTTTGAAAACATATTGTCTGTAATTANATTATTAGGGTTATACTTCAGTTGAATATATTTTTGCATATCTGATGTGAAATGAAAAAATACACCAAATANATACATTGAAATACACATGGCTATATACCAATTTGATGGGTTAATATCATTTGGAATATTNTGTGTTAAAATAATATATGGAGNAATCCAATACANAGATAAACCAAGCCAAATTAATAAACCATACCAAACTGAACATTTTGATTCCCATTGCCTNTCAGGATAAATTTTGCTCTTTAAGATCCATAATATTCCATATGTTCCATGTAAAGCCAAATATACATATATTGAAATATTATTATTTGATTGAAGAGACATATAATCATTAAAAAAGAACATTAATATTAGTATNTATATAAAAGTAGCACCTTTATGTAAATCTATATAGTTTTTTTGCTTCATTTGTTNTCCTGTAATTTATTAATTGATTCAATATAACCTAATTTACCTTTACCTATTATAGTAAATGAACATNCATCTGAAATAACTAATTTCTTTCTAAAATCTTCTCTATTTTCTACATCTGACANGTGAACCTCTGCTANTGGTATGTTCACNGATACTACAGCATCCCTTATTGCATAAGAGTAGTGAGAAAGNGCACCAGGATTTAAAACTATNGCATCAAAAACATCAGCAGAATCATGAATCTTATCAATTAATTCTCCTTCATGGTTNGATTGATAAAATGAAAAATCAATGTTTAGAAAAGAATTTGAAATATAATTAAATAAATCATCTTGAGAATCAGATCCGTAAATATCAATTTCTCTTTTACCAAGCATATTTAAATTGGGTCCATGTAANATTAAAATTTTCATGCTTAAATTACCTCTTTTAGTTCATCNAGTTCTATATTATCCACTAAAATTGGTTTACCTANNTCTTCTAGTAAAACAAATCTAATNTTNTTATTTTTAGATTTTTTNTCTGATTTGATATTTTCTAAATCANAAGGATTTAATTTATAGNTATATTCAATTTTCAGTAGATTAAATTTATCTAATATACTTTTGTATACAGATTCATTCATAATTCCTTTTTTGTATGACAACTTAACGCTTAAATAAATACCATTTAATATAGCCTCNCCATGAGAAATATTTTGAGCTTGATATTTAATTTCNATTATATGGCCAAGCGTATGCCCAAAATTCAAAATATTTCTGAAGTNANNGTCTTTAANATCTTTCTCAACGAATATTTTTTTTGATTTACAACTTTCTAAAATNATATTTTTAATTAAATCTTTATTTTTTAGTTGTATTATNCAATCATAATTTTCGCANATTAATGACAGTAATNTAGGGTTTTGGATGAATCCATATTTAATGATTTCCCCTAATCCACTTCTTATGTGATTTGTATTGAGAGTATCCAGAAAACTTGTAGATATAAATACCCCGCAAGGCTGATGAAACGTTCCTATTATATTTTTTACATCATTTGAATTTATGGCAGTCTTGCCTCCCACTGATGAATCAACCATAGAAAGCAAAGTTGTAGGCACGTTTATATATTTAATACCTCTCATATAAACTGAGGCTAAAAATCCAATTATATCCCCTGTTGTTCCTCCGCCAATAGAAATCAGAATAGAATCTCTTTGACAATTCATTTTAATTAATGCTTGCGTAAGATTTTTTAGGTTACTAAAATTTTTATTTTCTTCACCGTCTCTTATTTCTAGGCTTAAAATATTTATCCCAAATGATTTCAAATTTGAAATAATTTTCGAAATGTGAAATTTTAAATTTTTTGGGTAGCATAAAATAAATTTTTGACCTTTATTAAGCTCATTTATGTAACTGTAGAAGTTTTTGTTTATGTATTCATCTACATAAATATTATATGAATTATCTGAAGTTTTAATTAATAAACTCATTTTTTATCAACTCGTTCTTTATTTTTTCAACAGTTTGACTTTGATTTATATTATCAGTATTAATCGTAATACTTGATATTTCAGAATAATATTTCATTCTATTATTATATAATTTTTTTAATGATTCAATATTAATATTACTACCAGGTTTTGTTTGAATCAGCGGCCTGAATTTATTTGAACTTTGCAAGCGACTTAATAATTGAGTAATTGATGCTTCTAAATGAATACAATAAAAATTTTTTAATATATTTCTATTATCTAATCTTTCAATTATCCCGCCACCTGTAGATATGATTGATTTTTTATTAATAATACTCCATTTTTTAAGTTCATCATGTTCTACTTGTCTGAATTTCTTATCTATTTTATATTTATTAAGGCTATTTATATCAAGGTAGTCATCTATATCAATAAAATGAACACCAACATCCATTGCAATTTTTTTTCCTACAGAACTTTTTCCTACTCCAGTCATTCCGATTATAAATACTTTATCTATCATCTTTAAAATTTTGCGCTTGCCTTATAATGTGTTTTAAATTGTTTCATAGAGTCGCCGCCAAACTTATCTAGCAATAAATCTACAAGTGCAAATGATAACATATGTTCACATATTATTGATGCAGCTGGAACGGCGCATGTATCTGATCTTTCTTTATGAGCTGATTTTGTCTCTTTAGTTTTTATATCAACTGATTGCAAAGGACTGCTAAGCGTTGAGATTGGCTTCATAGTCATGTTTAACAGTAAAGGCAATGTGTTACTCATACCTCCTTCAATACCACCTGCACTATTTGATAATCTTTTATACTCATTTTCTTCCCATGATATTTCATCATGATATTGACTTCCAAATAGATTATTTTTTGACCCTATCGTTAATGATTTGAATGCATTAATAGATAAAATTAAAGATCCAATTATGGAATTTAATTTTTTATCCCATTGTATATAACTACCTAGACCATATGGTAGACCTAATGCAACAACCTCTATATCTCCTCCAACAGTATCACCTCTTTTTTTACAGTTATCAATAACATCCGTCATGTTTTTATCTAATGATAAATCGAAACAACGAAATTTAGTATTATCAACTTTCTGATTTAATTTACTATAATCTTTAAGACTTAATAAAGTTTTGTCCACTACATCACCAATTCTTGATACTCTACTTTGAATAGATATGTTTACATCTTCAAGAAATTTCATACATATTGCACCAAGAGCAACTCTCATTGCTGTCTCTCTCGCAGATGATCTTTCAATAACATTTCTAATATCATCAAAATCATATTTATTAATGCCAGCAAGGTCTGCATGTCCAGGCCTTGGTAAAGTAATCTTATTTATTTCTTTATTTGACGGCTCTGTGCTCATCCTATCTTTCCAGTTTTGATAATCCTTATTTTCAATCATAATTGAAATTGGAGAGCCTATTGTCTTTCCAAGTCTAACTCCAGATATTATTTTTACAGAATCAGATTCAATTTTCATTCTAGCACCTCTTCCATAGCCAAGCTGCCTTCTTGCTAAATGATTATTAATATATTCTTTAGATATTTCTAATCCAGCAGGTAAACCCTGAATAATACCAACTAGGGCTTTTCCATGAGATTCACCAGCTGTTAAAAATTTTAATTTTGTTAGCATATTTTACCTTTTAATCAATGATTTTAAATCGTTAAAATCTACATTTTTTTCAATATCTTTTCTAAACCAAATATTAATTGAAGCTAATGCTTGGTAGATTAGCATATCAATACCATTCAAATATAATTTTGAGTGCCTTTTATCAATTTCAATCAAAATTTTTGTTGATAACTTTGTGTACAGTAAATCTATCCACATAAATTTACTCTCAATAAAATAATTTAAAAAATCAGGACTATCATTAATAAAGTGCTTTGGTGTGCAGTTTATTACTACATCATTTTTTCCGAGTTTCAATGTTAAAATATCATTCAAATTATTTCTATTAAAATGATATATATTTTTATATCCCGTTTCTTTCAACGAAAATAATACTGCCTTAGATGAGCCTCCTGATCCAATTATAAATATATTTTTATCAGATAATAAAATATTATTTTTTTGAACCATTTTTATAAATCCGTAACAATCTGTATTGTAACCTTTGAGTTTATTATCTACACAATTTATAGCACCTATTTCGTATGCTTTCTTGCTGATTTTGTCTATCCTATTCTTAATAACATCCTTATATGGAGTTGTTATATTTAATCCATAGATATTATTAGCCTTTATATCATTGAAAAATCTATCAATATCATTTGCATCGTTTAAATCTGCAATAGAGTAACTTGCATTAATGTTTAATTTTTCATAAACATATTCATGAATAATAGGACTTAAACTTTTTTGTATATTTTTACCTAATAAATAAATTTTTTTCATTTTATTATTCTATCAATGCATTCTAAAAAGTCTGGAAAAGATTTTTTATAACAATCTACATTATTATCAAATCTGTAATTTTTATTGATAATTTTGTTCGCAATATAAAAAGACATAAATATTCTATGATCATTAAAATCAGATATTGTTGTATTATACAACTTTTTATTACCATATATAATCAAATCATTACCAATCTCTTTTGCATTACCATTCATTAGTTTAATATTTTCAATGATAGCTTTAATTCTATCTGATTCTTTAACTCTCAACTCTTCAACATTCTTAAACGTTGTTTTACCATTGGAATACAAACATAAAATTGAAATGACTGGTATTTCATCAATAAGACTTGGAATATTAATTTTGTCTATTGTTATTCCCTTAAGATTTCCTGTATATGATGCATGTATATCTCCAATATTTTCACCATGGACATTTCTTTTGTTATTAATCTTTATATTTCCGCCCATTTTAATTACTGATTCTAAAAAGCCCATTCTATATCTATTTAAACATACATCTTTTATTATAATAGATGATTCTTTTGATAATAATGCTGCACAAATTAAAAACGACGCACTTGATATATCTCCAGGTAAATTTATATTGATATTATTCGATTTATTTTTGTTACCAACTATTTCAATTCTATCTTTTCCTACTTTAATTGGATATTTTAAATCTAACAACATTCTTTCCAAATGATCTCTTGTTTTGATATTGCCACTTATTATGCTCTTTCCATTTCTACTCATTGCATAAAGTATGAGTGATGATTTTATTTGTGCACTTGGAATAATTAACGTTGCATTAATAGTTTTTAATTTTTTTGATTTAAATATATTAACAGGTAAAAGATTATCTTTTGATTGAATGTTAACACCGGCATCTAAAAGTGGAAATATAACTCGATCCATTGGTCTTTTTCTTAAAGTTTTACGACCTATTATTTTACAATTAATATTTATTCCTGAAAAAAATCCTATCAATAATCTTGCTGTAGTACCTGATTCATTACAATCAATTTCTATTTCATTAAATTTTATATTTGTAGAATCAATGAAAAGTGAATTTTTTAATAATTGATAATCCATTCCAATTTTATCAAATACATATAAAGTTGATTTTATATCATCACTATTAGGTAAATTTTTGATTTTGTGTTTACCTTTAAAATAAAGACATAAAATCAAAGATCTAATTGCTATTGACTTATCACCTTGAAGATAAAATTTGGTTATATTTTTATTTGACTGCATTATTAATAAAGTTTTCAATCATTTGCATACCGTAAATTGTTTCTATAGATTCAGGATGAAATTGAAGTCCGTAAATATGATGCGTTTTATGCTTTATTGCCATTATTTCATCATCTTTAATAGTTTTAGCAGTTATTTCTAGGCAGTCTGGAAAATTTATTTCAGAGGCTACTAGCGAATGATATCTAGTTCCATAAAAGTTAGTTTCAATATCATTAAACATTAAGCAATTTGAATAATGGTGAATTTCATGCACTTTTCCGTGACATACATTATTTGCATTCTGTATTTTTCCTCCAAAACTTTCTATTATTGCTTGATGNCCTAAACAAATACCAAGTAANGGTACCTTNAATTTATAATNATCTATNATTTTTGGCATTTTTCCNGCNCTNGANGNNTTACCTGGTCCAGGAGAAAAAATAATAGCTTTTAATTTNCTNCAATCTAAATTATCAAGAAAATTGTCATCGTTTTTGNAAACATTTACATCNCTATAAAAATTGCCNATATATTGAAATAGATTATAAGTAAATGAGTCATAATTATCAACNANGATAATCATCTCATACTTTCTAGNATATAACCTAANTGAANGATNTTNCGATTATCTGGTATTATTTTTTGNGCAATTTCATAATGTTTCCAACTGTTNTCTAAATCTTTAATTTCTAAGAAACAAACTCCTAAATACGCATGATATTTACCAATTTCCATTGGNTAATAATTTACCAAATTTTCAAAATATGGTACAGCTTTTTCAAAATTTCGTTGTTCATAAAAACTCATAGCCTGATATTGTGAAAATTTTAAAAANCCATTAAAAAACATAAANCAGATTGCAAAAANAAAAATAGGCTTTCTAAANCTAAGAGAAATTTTAGTATTAAATATTATTAANCTAATAATAGAAGAAACGCCAAAAGCCAACATATGNCCAAAATGAAACAGNCCATCNAATAACAATCCAAATACTANACAAAAGGGAATTATAAAAAAATCTTTATCTCTTANAGATATAAANTTAGACTTTATTTTTTCATTTAAATAACTNGTTTTTTGGTATG
This sequence comes from Fidelibacterota bacterium, assembly GCA_002711465.1. Classification (GTDB taxonomy): domain Bacteria; phylum Fidelibacterota; class Marinisomatia; order SCGC-AAA003-L08; family D37C17; genus TMED6. The sequence continues at coordinate 15,367 of PARL01000003.1, forward strand.
CAAAATCTAAGAGGTTNATATTATCATAATCATTAATTGGATTTTTAAATTTATATCCTAAAGCNTTTTCTGGNCAATCATCAATACAAATCAAACATGAAGTGCAGTTTGAATTAACAACTTTNTTAAACTTATTGATTTCATGATTAACATCTATACCAATTGGACAACTCAATGTNCAACTATTACAATCAGTACAAGNATTAACTTTTCTTACTTTAAATGTTGATAGTGAAGTTGGAAATTTAAGAAATGCCCCCCATGGACATACAAATCTACAGAAACCTTTTCTACCTAGAAAATAAACAATTAAAAAACCATCTACAATAAAAGTTAAACTACCAATAATAAATCCTGGNAAAAACCTCCATACTTCAGGATAAGCNAAATTNGTTGACAATTGCCAATTTGANCCACTCCCAATTGCTTTTGAAANGTTAGGAATTATATAAAAATTAAANAGAATAAACAATGGTAGAAAAGTTAGCAATCTAGAATTTATTGTTTTAGGTTTAATGCCAAGTTTATCAAANANCCACCATGCTAATTCTTGAACTGCACCAAAATGACATAACCAGCCACAAAAGAATCTTCCAAAAATTAATGTTGAAAAAAAAGCAAAAATTACCATTATTGAACCAGCATTTAATATGCCTTGACCAATNAAACGATCAAAAAATTCTTGAAAATCAAAACTTCCTAAATGGCTATTTTTTAACCATAAAACATGAACTAANATTAGAATNTGAACTACAATGAAAGATATNATACGATATTTTTGCATGACATGCTAATGTACAAAAATAAAGTTCACAAGAAAAACAATATCAGTAATATCAACAGCATTNTCTGAATTCATATCTGCACACCAAAATTGTTCTTGATTNAATAGAGTCTCATCAAAGAAATAATTTATTGATGATAGCACATCAAGTATATTAACAATCTGATCGCTATTTGTATCACCTTTTGTAAATGTCAGTAANTAATTAATATCTTCGAANATAGTGTATCTTTGATTAGACTGAATTGGTCCTTGATANACTATTTTCTTAGGCTGATTAGTATTNATGTCTAAACTGGGCCACTTNACTGTAATACTATCAATATTGTTATGCTGACCTAAGCCAAAATGTAACTGTAAGGGNTCCATGCTACCATGACCTTTACCTGCTATNATTTCTCGTGAAATATTTTTATCAGGNAAATGTACAATAACTCTNGCTCCAATAGCAGAACGATTAGCNTTAGGTGACCAGCCTTGGTTTGGTATTCCTACNACCGAACCTTCTAAATCTAATTTCAACCAATTNTTAATTGNANTTAAAGAATCTGGAGAAATATTTTCATATAGTAAACTTGTATATTTAGGNCCATTATTACCACCAATCATTTGCAATCCTGGNGCAAAAACATCTAGCCATCCATCATTATTATAATCTCCAGGAACAACATCTTGNGTAGCAGATTGAAAAAAAGGNCTAAATGAAGCATCCCATTCACCATCTCCAGAATTNAAAAATAAATCATCTTCNTTTTTTATGTTNGCTGCCCATATATCTAAATATCCATCATTATTAAAATCTCCCCATGCAGAACCATTACTTAATGAATCTGATTCNANGGAGACTTCGCTANTNAGNTTAATAAATGATGCTCCTTGTTCGTTCTTAAATAAAATNTTATCTCCCCAATTAGATAAATATAAATCNAAATTATCATCNTTATCAAAATCTCCCCATGCAGCACCATATCCAGTNCTTCCAGTTGGGCTAGCATTAAAATCATCAATGCCTTTATTAAGAGCNACTTCAACAAAAAACGGATTTGGGTTAGCATTGTANACCACTTCATCNCCNACTCTTGNTAATGTTTGATTTTCTAACATCCAATTTATTCCAAATTTNCGAGGAATATATACATCTTGATCACCATCATTATCATAATCAATAATTGCAAGCGCTCTNGATGAACTAGTATCCAACCTTGATTCTATGAAAGCATTTCTAAGAATAGGTTCACCTGCGTTATTAAAACCTTCATTNATAAAAAGATGAAATTGATTAAAAAATTTATCTTCAATTATNACNATATCCAAATCACCATCNAGGTCTGCATCAATAAAACCTTGNCTATGAATGAAAGGTACTAAATATGANGGTANATATTCTTTTGTCTCATAAACGTGATTACCATGATTCATAATAATTTGATGAGGTGAATTGTCAAATTCAGTATTATAACTATCCTCTAAACTAGTNCTGGTAGAAGGNGTAAAACGCCATTTTAAAATNTCNGGATAACCATTGTTATCTATNTCGCCTGCAACAAGNCCTGTNCTTCCTGAACTTTCAATNTTATAAACATTAGTTCTTTCAGTAAAAAAACCATCCTNATTTTCAAAAAAATAGGACTTAGAAAATCCATAGTATAAATCCAAATCATCATCTCTATCAAAATCTATCATNATTGCACTTTTGGCTTTCATTTCTAAATAGTTTGAATTCTCACCAATATAGGAACTAAATAATCCACTAGAGTTTTCTTGCGGNGGCATATCAGAATCTGGAAACACTTCTGCTCTATTGCTATTNACNACAAGAAAAAATACTTCATATGCTAAAAGAACTGCAAAAAANATTGTCAGCGCTAAAATAGATAATCTTAAGTTTTTTAATGATATAAATTTCATNAACTAAATTAAANTTTAAATTTGAAATAATAAAGAAACAAATTGTTACTATATAAAATTTAATGATGAATTTTATCTACAATAAATATTTTTGATGGTAACTGATTTTTAGATAAATTTTTNAATAAATAATTTTTAATNTCNTTTTCGTNTAAACTCAAAGTTGATAATTCAATATAAATNTCAATAAGAGTACCAAACTCATCATCTTGAAAAGTTTCTATATAAACATCAGATATTGATTCNTNTTTGAGTAATATATTTTTTATTTTACTTAAACTAATATTTTCTCCACCTGATATAACAATATCATCACTTCTTCCNGTTAAGTANAAAAAATTTTTATCAANGTAACCNGTATCTTTTGTATAAACTGTATTAGATTCTTGTTTTTCATTTTCTAAAAAAGGTGAGACAGTTGGTCCAGAAATTTTTACATGATCATTTATAATTGTGATTGAGTTGCCCTTAAAACGTTTTCCAACAGAATCTATCATTTCAGGATGTTTATGTAGCCAAAATCCAGANNCTCCAGAGCATGTTTCAGTCATACCATATGTTTTAAAAATTGGNAATTTATTATTNAGNGCATANCGCATCAATTGATTTGAACAATTATCACCCCCAACTACTATTGCTCTAAGAGTNNTTGGAAATGCTCTACCNTGCCTATGATTTATCAATCGTTTTAACATNCTTGGAACTAATGANATCAATGTTGCGCCATTNTCTATCATATCATTTATTAATGAAGTGCTAAATTTATTTACTAAAATAGATTCNAATCCNATCATTTGAGATCTNATAATTATNGATAGTCCTCCAATATGATTTAAAGGTAAACACTGTATGTATTTATCATTTTTTAAAAAACATAANTCATTGTTCCATTGAGAAACGCTATTAATAAAATTATTAAAAGTTAAACCAATTAACTTTGGTATACCTGTAGATCCAGAAGTTAAATGCAANGANTGTATATCATTTAAATCTTTAATTTTTGANTCAAACTCTATTGGTGANCAACCTCCAAAAGATGATGACAATTCTTGAATGTGNAAAAAAGATGTTTTATCAATANTTGATATATTTTTTTTCTGCAACCATTCTGTAATTACNAATTTAATTTTATTTTCAACAATTATTTGCTTTAANTCTTNAANATTAATATCAATGGGAAAAATAATNGGNACTTTNNCNATTTGTATACATGAAAAATAAANTTCNATTATGTCAATAGGNTTTGTTAAATATATACCAATTTTTTTATTATCTGATATATTTAATCTTGATAATGATCTNGATTTTGAAGAAACATTATGATAGAATTCACTAAATGTTATTTTTTGATTTTTATAAGATATAAAAATATCATCATTAAAATTTGAATTNGAATTTTCTATAAAATGNTTCATNATTTATANCCTAGCCCAATCATNTCAGGTATCACTACTTTACCTTCNATAACATTTGGTATATATTNCTGCTCATCTTTATAGATAGTATCAAAACCAAGTCCACATGCTGTATTNATTAAATTAGCTGATGCTATATGCATTGTNGATAATCTGCCAATTATACCCTCTAAAGATGANGTCATTACAGGTATTTTATTNGCTTCTTNAATAATTTTAAAAGCTTGATTNATATCTNAAAAACTTCCAAAGGTTTGAGGTTTAATTATAAAAATATCTCCACAATTTAATTTTAATAAATTTTCAATTGAATNAATATTTTTAATAGTTTCGTCAAGAGCAATTGGTATGTCAGTATGAAAACTAAGTTCTAATAAATCTTCTATATTATCTTGCTTNATAGGCTGTTCAATATATTCAATATTATATTTAGNAACCTCTTTAAAAAATCTTATTGCTTTTACTANATCATANGANTCATTCAAATCAATTATTAACTTTNTTGANTTTCCATATTTATCTNNAATGGATTCTATCAATTCGATTTCANTATATAAATTTCTAAAACCACATTTGATTTTTAAAATATTATATTTTTTTACTTCACTTAAATTATAAATACCATTNACTGANATTTTTGGNCNTGCATTAGNATTTAANTATAAATTCATAGGTAAATTGTTTTCTTTTGCTAATAAATCATATAANGCNGTTTCAATTGCAAAACATGCAGANGGAGTATTTATAGTGTGTACTTTTGCCAGTATNAAAATTTCTTCTTTTTCAATATTAGTAATNCCAGATAATGCTAATTTAAAGCCTTCCAAAGCATAGCCAGACTCTTCATATGTTTCATTATTAAAGTTAGGTAATGGAGAAGCTTCNCCATAACCCTTAATATTATCTGTATTAATAATTTCAATAATCCAACTATCTCTATCACAATGATTAAAAGAAGATGTTTCTAAATTAGAAAAACTTTGATGAATCTTTGGATAAATTTTGATTTTCTTAATTTTCATAAAATNATACCAATAAATAATAAAATGAAAAANAAACGTAAAAAATTAGATGTGCCAAATAATACTTCATTTAATTGANNATCTTTTTTNTTGTGTATATCAATAATTAATTTTATTGCAACTGGCAAACTAAGAAATGTTANAAGAAGATCATAATCCATAAAAAAAANNGAACGATTTAATAAAATAATNATAAAAAAATATGGCAAAATCATCATTAAATCATATAAAATAATAATAGGAAATTTACCAAATCTAACAGCTAAAGTTTTTTTGCCAACATTTACATCTGTTTCTACATCTCTTATATTATTAACACATAATATAGCTACAGCAATAAATCCAATTGATGAACCTATTAAAATACTATCNAAATCAAAAANTTNTCCNCTTTGNAAATAATAAGTTCCAGGAACAGCTATTAATCCAAAAAAAATGAANACAAAAATATCACCTAAACCATTATATCCTAATGGATATGGACCAGCAGTNTAGCAGTAGGCAGATATCAANGCAAAACTNCCAATTATTAATATTGGNAAACCNCCAACAAATACTAAATAAAAACCAATGATTAGTGCCAATAAAAAACATAAATANGCACCTAATTTCATTTGATTTNTGGTTANTATTCCTGATTGNACAGCACGTTGTGGTCCTAATCTATTNATATCATCTGCNCCGCTTAAAAAATCATATAAGTCATTAATAAAATTAGTACCTAATTGAATNAGAATAGAAGCTAANAGAGTCAAAAAGNCAACCAAAAAACTTGAAAATTGATTTTTTTNAATTGAAAGAGCTATNCCCAATAAAACNGGAGCAATAGAAACTATTANCGTATTGAGCCTNGCAGCTATCAACCAAGATTTTATTTTCATAAANAATTANGGTANCCTTGGATATTTTTTAAAATTTGGCTTTCTTTTTTCTTTAAANGCATCTCTNCCTTCTTGAGCTTCTTCNCTCATATAAAATAGCATNGTAGCATCNCCGGCAAGTTGCTGTAATCCAGCTTGGCCATCACAATCTGCATTTAAAGCTGCTTTTAAAATTCTTATTGCCATTGGTGATCTTTCAAGAATCTCATTACACAAATCAACAGTTGTAGATTCNAGTGAATCTAATGANACAACATCATTTACTAANCCCCAANCAAGCGCTTGTTTTGCATCATAAAATCTNCATGTAAACCACATTTCTCTTGCTCTTTTTTGACCTATGATTCTTGCCATATATGATGCNCCCCAACCTCCATCAAAAGAACCNACNTTTGGACCTGTTTGACCAAACTGTGCATTTTCTGCTGCTATAGTTAAATCACACATCATATGNAAAACATGACCACCACCTACAGCATATCCAGCNACCATAGCAATAACAGGCTTTGGTATGACTCTAATTTGTCTTTGNACATCCAAAATATTTAATCTTGGAACACCNTCATTTCCNATATAACCCTTGTCTCCGCGAATTTTTTGATCNCCACCNGAACAAAAAGCTTCNGGNCCCTCTCCAGTCAAAATNATTACNCCAATACTTTGATCCTCTCTNGCNAAAGTAAATGCTTCTTTTAATTCAAATACTGTTTGGGGTCTNAAAGCATTTCTTACTTCNGGTCTNTTAATAGTTATTTTAGCTATACCAGCTGTATGATTAATTCCAGATTCATATTTTATATCTGTAAACTCTTTTATTGTTTTCCACTTTGTTGACATATTATTATGATAAATTCCTTTGATTTGTTATTTTCTAGTTATAAATCTTANGTAAAATATAACAATAATGAATTATAAAATTAATGATTAAATCAACTTTAAANTATNTTTTATTCNTNCTATGTATGGNTTTTTTTATAAACTGTGATACGGAAGATATTTTAGAAAATTTAACAGGNNTTGAAATGATTTGGCTATGTCCAGATTCAAGNATTGTTTTTGATAGCACTGATATGTGTAACGNTTTATGTTCATCTCAATGTNTAGGATACGAATCAGATGATATACCTTTATCNTGGATGTATTATTGTGAAGAAACAGAAGANTACTATCAAACTATTCAAGATTGCCAAACAGATTGTTCCACAAACTGTAAAGTTGAAGTTNTTCCTTAGTAATGNCAATATTTAAGATTATTCATCAATCAAAAAATAGTTCTGCAAGAATTGGNGTTATTAAAACNGAGCATGGNAATATCGAAACACCTTTTTTTATGCCCATTGCCACCTATGGTGCAGTCAAAACTCAATCATCAAGTGAAATAAAAGATTTNCCAAGTAAAATTTTATTAAGTAATACATACCACTTGTATATAAGNCCTGGTACAGAAATTTTAGAANAAGCTGGTGGATTGCACAANTTTATGAACTGGGATAGAATAATCTTAACTGATTCTGGAGGATATCAAGTATACAGTTTACAAGGNATGAGAAAAATTTCAAATGATGGNGTNANATTTCAATCACATTTAGATGGNTCAAAACATCATTTTACNCCTGAAAAAGTTGTTGATATTCAAAGAAGNATAGGTTCAGATATTATGATGATGTTAGATGTTTGTCCTCCNGGTGATGCNGATAAAACTAAATGGATTGAAGCATTGANNTTAACAACTGANTGGGCAAAAAGAGCAAAACGATATTTTGATGAAACAGAACCATTATATGGGTATAATCAAATTATATCCCCTATAGTTCAAGGGGGAACTGATTTAGAACTAAGAGAACAGTCAGCCNTAGAACTTATGGATATAGATTGNGCAATGTATGCAATTGGTGGNTTAGCTGTTGGTGAGCCAAAGCATGAAATGTTAAAAGTNGTTAATTTCTTAGATANNATTCTTCCTAAANATAAACCAAGATATNTAATGGGCGTAGGAACACCTGCTGATTTAATTGAAAATATATTAAATGGAGTTGATATGTTTGATTGTGTTATTCCAACAAGAAATGCAAGAAATAGCCAGCTTTTTAGTTATGATGGAAAATTAAATATAAGAAATTCTAAATATAAAGATGATTTTACTCCTATTGATACTAATGGATTTAGTGTTTCATCAGAAATATATTCAAAAGCATATTTGCATCATCTATTTAAGACAAATGAAGTATTNGGTCTAAGNATTGCAACAGAACATAATCTTAAATTTTANATTCACCTAATGAATNAAGTGAAAATACAAATTAAAAATGATAACTTTGAAAAATGGGCAAAAGAATTTTTAGAAAGATATAATAATGAGTNATATAAAAGTAAGNGTTATTGATTGTCATATTGTGTGCTATAATGANAATAAATCNGATTGGGAATTTTTACTATTAAAACGAAGTATGGATACAATATATCCAGGAACATGGCAAGGAGTNACNGGTAAAATAGAGCCATCTGAAAAACCATANAAANCCGCNTTAAGAGAATTAATGGAAGAAACTGGATTAGTTGCANATAGNCTNTTTACTGTTGATAAGGTAAATACATTTTATGATGCTAAAAGAGATACGATGAATCTNATACCTGTTTTTGGTGCTATTGTANAATCAGATAATGTTAAATTATCAAAAGAACATACAGATTTTAAATGGTGCAGTGTTGATGANGCAAAAANATTAATTACATGGGACCAGCAAAAAAAAGGTGTTCAAATTTTTTATGATATGATAACAAATGATGATAATAGACTAAAGTTAATGGAGATTGAAATAAATGAATAAATGGCTTTGGGGAGGCTTAGGTTGGGCAATTGGAGGNCCTATTGGTGCAATAATGGGGTATGCATTAGGNTCAATGNGNTCACAAAATCANAACTATACAAAAACAAGAGGNGGTGATTTTGGTGCTGCAATGNTAGTTTTATTTGCNGCAGTAATGAAAGCTGATAACCAACTCAAAAAAACAGAANTNGAATTTGTTAAAAGATTNTTTATNGAAAATTTTGGTANAAATTACACTNGACAAAGAATGGAGNTGTTTAAAAAAATATTAAATCAAAAAATTGATATTNANTCTGTATGTAATCAAATTAAAAATAATATGGATTTACATAGNAAAATACAATTGATACATATTTTATTTGGTTTATCNAAAGCAGATAATAACATTCATAATGATGAATTAAATATTATATCTGATATTGCAATGTTAATAGGTTTAAGNAAAAAAGATTTTAATTCAGTCAAAGCAATGTTTATAGAAGATACAAAATCTGCATATAAAATTTTAGGNGTTGATTCAAAATCGGAAGATTCTGAAATTAAATTAGCTTANAGAAAAATGGCAACTAAATTTCATCCAGATAAAGTTTCACATTTAGGTGAAGATTTTACAAAAATNGCTGAAGAAAAGTTTAAATCTATCAATGACGCCTATCAAAAAATAAAAAAGGAACGTAATTTATAGCAGATGAAAAAAACAAATTCTAACATTGAATTAAAAAANTTTTATGGNAGTTTAAAAAATCATAAACCAGGAAAATATCCTTANACNCATGGNATATATCCAAATATGTATACTGATAGATTATGGACTATGCGTCAATACTCTGGTTTTAGTTCTACAATAGAAAGTAATAAAAGATATCATTATTTATTAGATCAAGGNGTAAAAGGANTATCTGTAGCATTTGATTTGCCAACTCAAACAGGNTATGATTCTGATAATATGCTTTCAGAAGGTGAAGTAGGAAAAGTAGGAGTGCCTATTAGTTCTATTGATGATATGGATTCTTTNCTNAAAGGNATACCTCTTGATCAAATTTCCATTTCAATGACAATTAATTCTACAGCAGCAATTTTNNTAGCATTTATTATTGCCATAGCAGANAAAAGNGGAATTAAACGTTCATCTTTAAAGGGAACAATTCAAAATGATATTTTGAAGGAATATATTGCCAGAGGAACTTTTATTTATCCTCCACAACCTAGTATGAAAATAGTTACTGATATTTTCGAATATTGCAGTAAGGAANTACCAAATTGGAATACAATTTCTGTGTCTGGTTACCACATNAGAGANGCNGGNTCAACAGCAATTGAAGAGTTAGCCTTTACATTTTCTAATGCAATTGCATATGTCGAAGCAGCAATNAAACAAGGCTTAGATGTTGATAAATTTGCTTCGAGAATAAGTTTTTTCTTTAATAGTCATAATCATTTTTTTGAAGAAATAGCAAAATTTAGAGCAGCAAGAAAAATTTGGGCAAAAATAATGAAAGAAAGATTNTTTGCAAAAAAAGAAAAATCCATGATATGTAGATTNCATACTCAAACTGCAGGTTCGACACTTGCAGCACAGGAAATTGATAATAATGTAGTTAGAACAACCCTNCAAGCTACTGCAGCAGTTTTNGGAGGAACTCAATCACTTCACACAAATAGTAGAGATGAAGCATTGGCATTACCAAANGAAGATTCTGCATTACTTGCATTAAGAACTCAGCAAATCATTGCTTATGAATCTGGAGTTGCTGATGTAGTTGATCCNTTAGCTGGNTCCTACTTCATTGAAGAATTAACTGAAACATTAGAAAAAGAATGCTTTAAACTAATAGANAAAATTGACAGTTTAGGTGGTGCAGTANATGCAATTGAACAAAATTTTCAACAANCTAAAATTGCTGATAGTGCTTATGATTTNCAGAAAGACATTGATAGCAAAGAAAAAATACAAGTTGGGGTTAATAAATTTATTACTGAAAAAGTTCCATATCATAACATTCAAAAGATTGACCAAAATGCTGTAAATCTACAAATTAATAATTTGGNAAAATTTAAAAAAAATAGAGATGNTATATCAGTTAANAATGTNCTGAATANTCTAAAAAAATCAGCNGAAAATAATNTCAATATTTTTCCTTTAATNATTGANGCTGTTAAANCAAATGCTACTTTAGGTGAAATTTCTGATACTCTTAGAGAAGTATACGGAGAGCATAAAGGGTAAAATGTTTGATNATAAAATCTACGAAGAAAATCTGNAATCAAAGGTTTTTGGTAGAAGTTTTAAATATTTCAAAAAAATAAAATCCACAAATGNNGAAGCTAAAAATAATTTAAATGCTGNNCACGGGCATNTTATTTTTACTAATAATCANACTGATGGTAAGGGCAGAAGAAATAANAAATGGTTTTCGTTNCCCAATAAAAGTTTAACATTTAGTATTATGTTAAATAAAAATGAAATNATAAATAAAGATATTCTTCCTTTGTTAACAAGCGTTGCAATAGTTAAAGCTATTAAAAAGAAAATTAATATTAATTGTAAAATAAAATGGCCAAATGATATTATGTTAAATGACAAAAAAATAGGAGGGNTTTTAATTGAATCAAAATCAAATTACTACATAGTTGGANTTGGTTTNAATATTAATNNTCNGGAAAANGAATTTAATGGTAANCTTTCAAAAATTGCAAGTTCNATNTATATACATACAAAAACCAAACTTAAATTAGAAAAATTATTAGCAAACATNGTTAATGAGTTTGNATTGACAATCAAAAAAGATAAAAAAAANATTCTTGAATATTGGTTAGACAAATGTAACCATTTAAATAAATCAATAAAATTTNATAGAAAAGGAAAATTAGTTAGTGGTAAATTTATGGGTATCAATAAAAATGGTGAGGCTTTAATTAAAACTAATAAAAAAATTNTCANTATATCTNNCGGNGTCATATATNNATGATACTANTTATAGATATTGGAAATACCAACACNGTTTTAGGAGTTTATGATAAAAATGAATANCTNTATACAAGTAGAATTAATAGTGAATCTCAGTTTGANGTTGAANTAAAATCTTTAATCAAATATAATATTGATGAGATTGCTATTTCATCTGTTGTACCAATATTNACAAAATCANTTTCTAAAATTATNAAACAGTATTTTCAAATCNATCCATTTTTAATTTCATTCAATAATTGTAAAAAGATAATTTTAAANGTAGAGCATTCTAAAGAGGTTGGGAANGATAGAATATGTAATNCNAGAGCAGCAATTGAGTTAACTAANAAAAATTGTTTAGTATTAGATTTTGGTACAGCTACAACATATGATGTTATTAATGATAAACAAGAATTTATNGGAGGTGCAATTGCTCCAGGAATTAAAGTTTCTGCTGATAATTTAATTAANAAAGCNTCNCTTNTAGANAATANAACTTTTGATTTTCCNNATAAAATTNTAGGAAGAAATACTATTACTAATATACAATCTGGCGTAATGTTTGGAGCANTTTTTTCAATTGAAGGAATGATTCAAAATATTGAAAAGGAATTAAATNCTAANCTTGATATAATTTTAACTGGTGGNTTTAGTAAATTAATTTCTAGTAAACTTTCATTTAAACACAAATTAGAACCAAACCTTACACTTGATGGTATAAGACTNATTTATGAGGANAATCATGTCTCCAAATNATGAAATTCTAAATATTTTTACTGATGGCGCTTGTAAGGGAAATCCTGGTATTGGAGGATGGGGTGCAATTTTAGAATATGGAAATTCAAAAAAAGAAATAAAAGGTTTTAGTAAAAATACTACAAATAATATTATGGAATTAACCGCTGTAATAAAAGCACTTGAATGCTTAAATAGAAAATGTAAAATAACTATTACTACAGATTCAAATTATGTTAAAAATGGAATTACAGAATGGATTAAATCATGGAAAATAAATGGATGGAAAACTTCTAAAAAATCAACTGTTAAGAACAAAGAACTATGGGTTAAACTTGATAATTTAGTAGCGAAACATGAAATTAATTGGAAATGGATTAAAGGTCACTCCGGCCATCCACAAAATGAACGAGCAGATCAACTTGCTAATGAAGCAATTATTTTAGAGGGTAAGTGAAAAAGAGTTTAATAATATACCAGGACACTCAGTACCACCAAACGATCTGCTTGAGTATGTTCCAGTATCAGGTATAAACCTTGATTGATCAGAAACAGCCTCTAAATTTTTACCAAAAATATTATAAATAGTATCATCGAATCTCATATTTTCTATTGGTGCTACTATTTTTCCATTTTCAACCCAAAAACATGCATATCTAGTCATTCCAGTAATTCTGCCTCCAACATTATCACTCCAATTTAAATAATGCAGATTATTTAAAAATACTCCTTGATCAATTCTTTCAGTAATTTCATTTTCATTCATGTCGCCAGTTCTCATTACAGGGGAACGTAGTCCCTCATAACTGCTTGCATAATTAGAACTAATCTCATACTCTTGAGCAGTTCTGGAGTTAATTAATGTATTTTTTAAAATTCCATCATTAATTAATGGTAAATTTTTAACAGCAAGTTCACCTTCATCATTAAACATAGGAGTTAAGCCAGTAGAAAAATCTTCGTTTAAAGTAAAACATGGAGATAATGTTGCTTTATCATTTCTCATTTTTAAAAAAGCACTTTGCCCTCTTCTTATGGCACCTTCACTAAGCCCATTCCAAGAAAACATTCCCAGTAAATCAGATACACCAGCTGGGGCTATGTAAGTTCTGTAATCTCCAGGATTTAATTTAACTGAATCTTTATAAAGCATTTCAAGTTGATTAATAGAATTATTCATAAAAATATTATATTTATCTAGTTCAAAATCTGTACCAGCAAATGTATCTTTAACCATTCTTTCAGATTCAGTTACAAGAGAATAATCAAATGAAAAAGAATCAGTTGAAAACCAATGAAATAAACCTTTAGAATTAGCATATCCAACAAAAATATTTCCTGATGCCCAAATACCTGCTAAATCTACATCTTTAATTGATGGAGATATTACATCAACAACTTTATCTATAGGAAGTAATTGACCTACTTTAGAAGAAGAACTAGATTGACCTTCTGCCGGATAAACAATAAATGGATCTTCAGGTAAAAATTTAATATCTTCTCTTAGTTTTTCTAAATGATTAATAGCCATAGATAAATCAATCATTGAATTTTTAGATAGAGAAAAAGATGTTGAGCAAGTTCTTTGTTTTGATATTAAAGTTATAGATAATGTTGCATCAGAAACAAAACCATTTTGTCTAACTTTACTTTGATTAAATCTTGCAAAATGACTATCCTCTCCCCAAAAATTCAACATTAAATCTTCTGTATTATAGATTTTGCTCAATATATTTTGAGATAATTCTTTAAAAAAATTCTCCATATTTCTAGGCACCTCCAAATACTTCAATATCATTAAATAAACAGGTTGGAGAAGCGTGTCCAACTCTTACTGATTGATTTGGTTCTCCTTTACCACAATTAGGAGTACCAAAAACTTCAAACGTNGAATGATCGCCAACTTTACTCAAATTATTCCAAAATGGTGTTGTTACACCTCTATAATTAGGATTTTTTACAGTTTTAGTAAGTTTACCATNCTCNATTAATTTTCCATATTCACATCCAAATTGAAATTTNTTTCGATAATCATCAATAGACCATGAACGATTNGATTCCATGTATACACCTTTTTCAACNGATGAAATAATATCCTCAAAANTGCTATCACCTGGTTCTAAATTAAGATTCGCCATTCTATCNATTGGNGGACGATTCCATGAGCANGCTCTAAAATTAGCCACACCTTTTATTCCTGATCTTTGNTCAGATTCAGTTCCACCTAGACCTCNTAATAAAATTCCATCTTTTATAATATATTCTTTTTCAGCTTTTCTGCCACTATCATCAAAAGCATATGAAGCTAATTCATTTTTGATTGTTGGATCAAANGTTATATTCATTTTATCTGAGCCATATTTTAAATTTCCAAAATCTTTTTCTCTNACAAAACTCCATCCNGCATAATTTCTTTCATCTCCNAGAATCCTATCAACTTCNANTGGATGACCTATACTTTCATGTATTTGTAATAACATNTGATCAGGTGCTAAAACTAAATTTGTTGTTTCTGTTGGACATTCATCTGCATAAAGTAATTCAACAGCTTGGTTTCCAATTCTATCACACATATTAATCAATTNAGATTCATCAAATACTTCATAGCCAGATTGAAACATTCTACCTCTACCATTATCTGTTCTTCTTTGTGTTATACCATTATCTTGAGAAATTGCATCAAAAGAACTNCCTATAATTAGAAAATCTTGTTCAATATCTGCTCCATCAGANGATAAATATTGATAGTTTGTTTCNGTAATTCTTGCCATAGCACTTGCGCTAACTATTTTATCTGAAACCTTTAATGATTCATAAGATTTTCTTAAAATATCATTTAAATCTTTTAANCCAATAAANGTATCAGTCCTCTGNGATTTNTATTTACCTTTATTAGANGGTCTTACATCTTTNGTAAAATTACATAATGGNTTTTTAGAAGATGATTCTGCAATTANTGTAGCTTTATCTATTGCTTTTTGAATNCTTTCTANAGACATGTCGCTTGATGCTGCGTANGCAAATTGTCCATTTTTTAAAACTTCAACCATTATTCCATGTGATATACCTNTACTATTTGCTTGNGGGTTGCCATCTCTAATCATTCTGTAAGTATTAGATTCAATAACTTTTCTTATGCCAAACCATTCAGCATTTACNTTTAGTGCATTATAAATTGATTTTAAATTGNTTTTTTCCATANTNTAAATTTAAGAATCTTTGNNTNCCTTAAAAAAATATTATTTTATTTAATTGTAGAGTTATTTTCAGTAAATTACAATCCTATTCAGGAAAATTTGAGTCTTTATTTTGGGGGATTTTATGTTTAAATATTTAAAATTTTTAGTAATTAATCTTTTANTNTTATCTTTTTTTGTTGATTTNGCANATTCNAAAATCAAAAGAAAGGGTGGTTCAAAAACAAAAAATAACANTACTGANTTAACGGTTGAAGAATTAGAAANTCAGGGCTGGATAACTAATAAAAATATTTTTCCTAGCGGTAGTCCAAATGCTANAAAAGGTGGTATGATAACAATGNTAGGAGGAGCTGAATATCCNTCNACCTTTAGAGATATAGGAAAAGACTCTAGAAGTCAAATAAACGGATTNTTGGCTGGNTTGCAATATGAAGGATTATTATCATTTGATTATGAACGTTTAGAATGGTCNCCAGGTTTAGCAACTCATTGGAAANTTTCATCTGATTCTTTGACTTATTGGTTTCGTTTAAACCCAAAGGCTAAGTTTGCTGATGGAAAAGATGTTACATCTGAAGATGTNATNGCAACTTTCAAATTATTAATAGATGATGGNCATCANGATCCAAATGTAGCAGGTTTTTGGGATGATTTNTTTGAAATTCCAATTGNAGAATCAAAATATACATTNANAGTGACCGCAAAAAANAAAGACTGGAGAACATTTAGAAACTTTGCCTCTTTAACAGTAATGCCNTCNACTTATCTAAANAAAGTTGATGGTGCTGGTTATATAGAAAAATATGACTTTAATTTTATGCCTGGATCAGGCCCATATGAATATGATAGAGTTAATTCAAAAAAAGGTAATGAGGGNTATATTATCATGAAGCGACGTGATAATTGGTGGGCNAANGATAATCCAGAAAACATAGGTATATACAATTTTGATAAAATTAAATTTATTTTCATAGAAGATGAAAATCAACAAGTGATAAGTTTTTTTAATGGAGATTATGATATTTATCCTTGGTCAAGAGCNCAATGGTGGGTGGAAAGATTTAATGAANAAAAATACAATGAAATTAAAAATGGATGGGTACAAAAAATAAAAATTTTTAATTTTCTTCCTAANGGACCTTCAGGTNTAGTATTNAATACAAAGAAAAAACCATTTGATGATATTAGAATTAGAAAAGCNTTTACACATCTTTTTGATGTTGATAAATTAAATAANAGATTATTTTTNGATGAATATGTNAGGTTGAANACATACTTTTATGGAACACCTTATTCNAACCCTCGNAATCCAATGCTAGATTTTAGTCCTCAAAAAGCTTTAGAGCTTTTGAATGATGCNGGTTGGNTGAGAAAAGATGGNGAGCAGTGGTTAACAAATGAAAATAANNAGATTTTTGAATTTGAATTTTTAATNTCTCCNGGTGAAGATAGAATTTATACAACATATCAGGAAGATTTAAAAAATGTTGGTATNAAGATGAATTTTAAACAAGTAGATGGATCNGCTGCATTTTCNAAAACAATGAAAAANGAGTATGAAGTNACNGGNCAAGGCTGGACTGGNGGATTTTTCCCAAGCCCAGAAGGACTAATGCATTCAAAATATGCTGATGAAGTNGAAGTTACGAATATTACNTCTATGGCATATCCAGAACTTGATAAATTAATTGAAGCATANAATGCTGAATGGGATGCAAAAAAAAGAATTCCTNTTGCTCATCAGATTGATAGTATTGCTGTAAATTCATATCATTATNCACTTGGGTGGACATCGCCCTATGGTGCAAGAATGTTNTATTGGTATAAGTTTGGAATGCCTGAATCTGGAATTACTTATGTTGGTGATTGGAGAACACCATTATCACATTGGTGGGTTGATAACTTCAAAAATAAAAATTTACAAAAAGCAAAAGATTCAAATACTAGTTTANCTATTCAGCCAACAATAATNGATCATTGGAATCGTATAAAATAAATTATGTTTGAATATATTATCAGAAGATTACTCCTTATGATTCCTGTTTTTTTTGGCAGNACTTTACTTGTATTCTATATTTTACAATCAGTGCCTGANGGCCCATTTGAACAAGCAGTNAAACAAATTAAAATGGCTCAAATGGCTAGTGGTGAAGGAGGNGCNGCNACTGGTGGTAGTGAAAATAATTCAATGGAAATATCNGAAGANGTACTAGAAAAANTGAGAAGACAATACGGATTAGATAANCCAATATGGAAAAGATATTTAATTTGGCTTGGACTNTTNGATAANGAAATTGAATATAAAGAAGTTGAATGGGGTNTTCCATTTAGATATACAATAAAAAATTTAGGNCAAGGCGAATATGCTCCCGTTTCNCTACAAAGATGGATAATAGTTAATTTGGANGATAANGGAGAATATAAAATTTATCATAGNAAGCAGGGTACAGATTTTAAATGGNATGATAAATATGAANTTTTNCCAAATGAGGATCAGTTTTGGGAACTAGTTGATAGTGAAAGTTATAATTATGATGAANATTATTTANTAGANNCAAATTGGNANATTGCTAAAATTATGGAAAATGATATTGTTGGTATNTCTCTNAAAAAAAGACAAGGNATATTTACAGGGTACTTAGGTCATTCTGAAAAACANAATGANAGTGTTGGTACATTAATTTGGAATAGACTTCATATTTCTGCATTTTTTGGTTTGACTAGTTTCATTCTAACTTATTTAGTTTGTATACCTCTNGGAATTCTAAAAGCATTAAANCACGGNGCAAAATTTGATACTTTTTCAAGTTTTATAGTTTTTCTTGGTTATTCAATACCACCTTATGCGTTAGCAGCAATGTTATTATCTATGTTTGCTACTACTAATATTTTTGATNCACCAATTTTACCAAGNAGAGGNTGGCGTCCTGAAGATTGGGAAAATTTAAGTTTACTTGGAAAATGGATTGGTCANATCAAACATGCCTTATTACCAATTATAGCTTACATGGTAGGTTCTTTNGCTACGTTAACTATATTGATGAAAAATTCTTTAATGGANAATCTAAGTCAAGATTATGTAAGNACGGCTTTTGCAAAAGGTTTAACAGAAAAAAAAGTTATATTTTTTCACGCTGTTAGAAATTCATTAATCCCAATAGCAACAGGNATAGGAAATACTATTGGTTTATTTTTAGCNGGATCCTATTTAATTGAGAAAATATTTGGTATTGATGGTATTGGACTNTTGNCATTTAAGGCAATAGGTACAAGAGATTATGGAATTANAATGGGTTTTCTCGTAATTGGNGTNTTAATTAGATTGTTTGGNAATTTAATATCNGATTTATGTTATGCANTNATAGATCCAAGAATAAGGTTTAAATAATGAGTGTTAATTTATCNGANTCAATTCTTCAAAAAAGAATAAAAAGATTTAAATCAATTAAGAGAGGTTATTACTCNTTGATTGCCATTATATCTTTNTATATTTTNTCCTTATTATCNCCTTTNTGGGTAAATGATAAACCATTAATGGTTAGATANGCAAANAATCAATATGATTTAGGTGAAAAATTNGAGGATTTNAATAANAATAGTATTAGAGATTATNATGAACCCTTTANTGATAAATATAAATATTTTTTTCCNGCCTTNTGGGATTTATTNGACTTNATTCCNGGNATATCATATCCTATATATGAGTCACGATATTTNAACCAAAANACAAATAAATTTGAAGTTGACTTTAGACNATTAGATAAATCNTGTGAAAAAGAGGNNNTAGGAAATTTTGTGATTATGCCTTTGTATCCATANCATCCNCATGANGATTTAAANGATGAATTAGATGAAATATNTGAAGATAAAAATNATAATGGNNCNTATGATTTAGGTGAGCCATTTATTGATCAAAATCANGATGGNTTATGGAATCAAAANAATCCCCCAACCAAACCAGATGGTTTTGGTGGAAGACATNTATTAGGAACTGATAATACTGGAAGAGATGTTTTTGCANGAGTTATAGATGGATTNAAAGTTTCAATTACTTTTGCAGTAATATGTACATTTTTATCTTATTCAATAGGTATACTNATTGGAGGNACTTTAGGTTATTTTGGTAGTAAAGTAGATTTATTTGGTGTGAGANTTATGGAAATATTTAGTGCTTTACCTTTTTTATTTATCGTCATGATTTTATCAGGATTTATGCAGCCAAANTTATTTATACTCGCTTCNATTTTAGTATTTTTGTCTGGNTGGATAGGAATATCATATTTNATTAGAGGAGAATTTTANAGAGAAAAAGCNAAAGATTANGTTTCTGCAGCAGTTTCTATGGGAGCNTCAAATAAAAGGGTAATGTTTAAACATATACTTCCAAATGCTTTAACNCCAATTATTACTTATGCACCATTTGCTATAATAGGTTATATAGGAACATTAAANATGCTAGANCTTTTAGGTTATGGGCTTCAGCCTCCAGCNGCAAGTTGGGGTGAAATTTTAAAGCAGGCNTTAGAAAATCTAGATAATTGGCATATGCTAATATTTCCAATTATAGCTATGACTATTACACTATTNATGATAACATTTATTGGTGAGGCNATTCGNGAAGCATTTGATCCAAAAGTTTATTCGAGATTAAGATAATGANTAAAAANTTAATAGAAGTTAAAAACTTAAAAACATATTTTTATACAGAAGCNGGNACTGTTAAAGCNGTTAATAATGTTTCNTTTGATATTTATAAAGGTGANGTNCTTGGNATNGTAGGAGAATCTGGATCTGGAAAGTCTGTNACNTCACTATCAATTAATAGATTAATTCCGAANCCACCAGGTGAAATTGTTAGTGGAGAAGTAATATATAATAATCAAAATCTGTTAGATTTATCTTTTGATGAAATGCGTNATATTAGAGGTAAAGATATTGCAATGATATTTCAAGANCCTATGACTTCACTTAATCCNGTTTTAAAAATTGGTGTACAAATGAATGAAGTGCTAATCAAACATGAANNTTTATCAGATGAAGAAGCAACAAAACGTAGNATTGAAATGTTANATGCTGTAGGTATACCAAGTCCGGAACAAAGAATTAATGAATANCCACATCAATTTTCNGGTGGNATGAGACAAAGAGTTATGATAGCAATGGCATTACAATGTAATCCAAGTTTATTGATTGCTGATGAACCAACTACTGCNTTAGATGTNACNATTCAAGCACAAATTCTNGACTTAATGATGGATTTAAAAGATAAAAGAAAAGANGCNGCTATTTTACTTATCACTCATGATTTGGCAGTAGTAGCNGAAACCTGTGATAGAATAATTGTAATGTATGGTGGNGAAATACAAGAAATTGCACCAGTAGAAGAATTATTCAAAAATCCATTACATCCATATACAAAAGCGTTGATGAAATCAATTCCACATCTNGATACTAAATCTGAACGTTTATATGCTCTGNGAGGAATGGTACCATCATTTATTGATATGGGAGATGAATGTAAATTTTGTAATAGGTTTGATCCTGATGATTGTGCATGCAAGGGTACAAAAAAAAGTTATAAATTATTNGAAGCNNCNCCAAATCACTATGTTAGATGTAATAAGGAATTAATTNATGGCTAATCCAATATTAAAAATAAAAAACTTAAATGTTGAATATCCATTATTTGGAGGTATTCTACAAAAAGAAGTGAGTTGTGTTCANGCNGTGAAAAATTTANCGATAGATATACCAGAAGGAAAAACTGTAGGAATAGTTGGAGAATCAGGCTCTGGAAAATCAACNCTTGGTAANGCTATTTTAAATGTNCTTAATTTAACTGCTCCAGATGTTAGNATTAGTGGAGAGGTTTTATTAAATGAAAANGGAAATTACATTGATATAATGTCCTTGAGTAAAAAAGANCTCATNAATTACAGACCTAAAATGCAAATGATTTTTCAAGATCCTTTTTCTTCACTNAATCCAAGAATGATAGTTAAAGACATTATTAGAGAACCTTTAGATATNCATACGNANCTATCGCAAAATAGTAAAGATGAAAAAGTTAGATGGTTATTAGANAAAGTTGGATTATCTGGTGAACAAGAAATGAGATATCCNCATGAATTTTCAGGCGGTCAAAGACAAAGAATTGGAATTGCAAGAGCATTAGCTACGGAGCCAAAAATTATCATTGCTGATGAACCAGTGTCAGCACTTGATGTATCGATTCAAGCNCAAGTAATTAATTTAATGATGGATTTNCAAGAAGAATTTAATTTAACTATACTTTTTATAGCNCATGATTTATCAGTTGTAAAACATATATCATCACANATAGGAGTTATGTATCTTGGAGATTTGGTAGAATCAGGCAATTCAGATACAATATTTGATTCACCNCAGCATGACTATACAAAAAAATTATTAAANGCTATACCAATACCAAATCCAAAAAATAGAAATCAAAGAAAAGAAAAAAGATTGAAACAAAAATAGTTTTTTNAAATCTTTTTTAAATCATAAAATTGTTTTGCTGTTTCTANTATAGAATTNTCAACATTTCTTGGCTTCCATTTTAAAATATTANTTGCATTATTTGGGNTCAATTTATACTTAATNCCTAACCTNTCCAAAATTAGACGAACTTCACTNTCAAATTTTGCAAANAATCTAATNATAAAATTTGGAGCTGAAAATCTTGGNGCNTTATTAAANCCATNAGCTCGTAAAATTTNAGAAACTTCTGAATACCACATTGTTTGAGATGATAATAAAAACCTTTTANTATTNGCATCTTTATTAATCATNGCTTCTACATGCATTTCAGCNACATCTTCAACATCTACNAAATCAATACCAAAATTTGCAGAAAAAGGCATAGATCNATCTAGTAATTTTCTTATTGCAAGATTNGAACCACCCATATCATTTGATAAAGAACGACCAATTACAACCGTTGGNTTAATTGTGCAAACTTCTATCTTATCATTTTCATTTATNGAATCCATATAATCCCATAATGTTTTTTCTGCAAGTGTTTTACTATATGAATAAGCAAAAATATGATTTTTATANGGGTTAAAATCAGGATTATTNAAATCAGTCCAATCATCATCACAGAATTCAGTTTTATTTTTANACCCTGAACCAATTGCAGCAAATGANGATGTCATAACAAATCTTTTTACTTTATTTTTTATGGCTGCTTTTAAACAACGTTTNAGTCCATCNACTGCAGGATTTATTATGTTATCTGGATTTTTTGTATATCCAAGCATTAANGGTGATGCAACATGAAGTACATAATCACATCCTTGAATTTCTTCATCCCATCCCTCATCTCTATTTAAATCCAATTCACAAAATTCTAATTTATTTGAACAATCAATAACTTTATTTAAACTTTCTATAACTTCATTTTTTCTACTTATAGTTCTAAGAGATGTTTTTACAACATAACCTTTTTGTATAAGTTTAGATATACAGTGTAAGCCTATATATCCAGAACCTCCACTCACAAATACTTTATTCATTTAATTTCCTTTTAAATTTTTATATAATTTGTTGTAAAAATATACTCTCATTGAATAAGCAAAAAAAGATGATAAAATACATGCCATGCCAATTGTATACCATGCCCAACTAATATCTTTATTTAAAACTTTTATAAAATAAAATGAGAATGAACATTGCAATACTAGCACTCTTAATAATGCTGTAACTAACATAGGCCATGCTTTTCCAATTGCTTGCATTGCTCTAGTTGATACCATGGTGATACCAATAAATGGGTATGCAAAAATCATAATAGAAAAATAATCTATTGTGGATTTTATTGCTTGATCAGACATGACAGTTTCACTTAATGATGATGAAGTTAAAAATAAAGGTGTTATGTCTTCTATAAATAAAAATAAAATAACTGAAAAAAAAGAAGCAATGAAGATTGACCACATCATTGTATACTTTACCATTGGTTTTACGAGTTCATATTTTTTAGCCCCGTAAAACATTCCCAAAATAGTTACTTGAGCACTTGATAAAGCAATCAATGTTAATGAGACAAAATTTTCAATTCTATTTGCTAAATTATATGCCGCTACGTGTGAGTCATCTGTCAAAATTGAATTCATTATGAAAAGGCCTAGTGACATTATTAGCATAGATAATGATGTTGGAATTCCAATATGAAATATTTCTTTCCAAATAGTAATGTCAAAATTGAGATTATTAAAATAAAATTTTAAATAAGTACTTTTTCTAATATAAATGAAATACAAAAATATTAATAAAACTATAATTTGACTTATAATTGTTGCATAAGCTGCACCCTGAATACCATATAGATCTATGAAAAGGGGATCCAATAAAATATTTAGTATTGTACCAATACCTAAAACCCACATTGGGAGTAAGGATTCTCCTTCACCTAATAATATGCCTCTAATGAAAATACTAAATATTAGAAAAACTGAACCATATGCCATTATATAAAAATAATCTAATGCTAATATGAGAATTTCTGAGCCTATACCTTGTAATTTTAATAGAAAATCACCAAAGAAAAATATAAATGTAAATACTAATAAAGAAAGAAAACATGATAACAAAATACTATTTTCTGCAACTAATTCTGCTCTTTTTTTATCTTCTTTACCAATGTATTGAGCAATCATTGTCGTAGTACCAGCTGCAAGACCAAAAGTTATACCCATTATAATAAAATAAAAGGGCATTACATATCCAAGTGCAGATATTGCAGAGGTACCAATTTTACTGCCAAGAAAATAAGTATCGACTAAAACATAAATTGAATTTATAAATAAGCCAACGGCCATGGGTATGGCAAGCTTCCATAATGATAAATTTGGATTTGCAATGAAACTTTGAAGTTTACTGTCTTTTGCCATTAATTAAGGAATTTATCTGATCTTTTTAGATTTATTTCTTTAAATGTATCGTCATTAATATTTTCATCTACACTAATAGTCTTTATATTTAAAATAGTTCTGTGTTCTTTTTTAATATTAGTAACATCAATTTCAGAAATCACATGATATTCATTTATTTTAATCTGTTTAAATGATTTTTTCTTCAATAAAATATTTTTTTTATCATATGACTCTTCTTTTTTTATAAGGAGATCTTTTTTGGTTATCCATGAAATATGTCTTGAATATTCACTATCATTATCTTTACATATTGACTCTAAAACATACATTGAATCTGATTTTGATATTATATTATAATCATAATCATCCAAATCCCTAGATAGCATATCTTCAAAACTTAGGTCTGATCCCATAAATGAATCTGATTGGTTTGAGGATGAAATTCTTCTTATTTTTTTTAATTTAGGAATGAATAAACTTAATTTATCACTTTTAGTATTTTCAATTTTCAAAAAACCAACTCCCTTATCTCTTTTGGGACTTTTAAAAAATAGTAGCATTTTATTACCATCATCTTTTGATAGTGATAGCATTTCTTTAATTTTAATTCTATCTTTTTTTAAATTTATTAATTGCATTTTAATTTCTGACTTTGAACTCTGAGGTTGCTTTTTGTCATCAATAAGTTTTGCTAAATCATATCCTGATAAATTATTAGCAATAATAGAACTATAAAATGCTATAAAAAATAATATTTTTAATTTCATGCAACTATACCTTTTTAATTTTAAGAATGTTAATTAAACTTGCTAAAATTGTTAATGTGCCAAATGATGTTGAAATCATNGCAAATACCATTAATCCTCCCATATGNTTCATTGGAATCAGTATTGAAAATAATAAAGCGACAAATCCCATATTTGAAAAAACATCTAGTAAAATTGGATAACCAACATCTTTTGATGTTCGTAAATTAATTTTATTTCTATCATATTTATTAATTANATTTCTTCTATAATCTGATATATAATGAATTGAAAAATCAACTCCAACACCAATTATAACTGAGGATAGCAATGCAGTCATATGGTTCAAATCAATACCAAATATTCCCATNAGACCAAAATTTAAAATAACAGCTGAAGCTAAAGGAATGATTGATAACATACCCCACTTTAAAGATTTAAAAAATAATCCTGTTATAAATAANATTAATATTAAAGATAAAAAAATACTTGTCATNGAAGATTGTACGATGATATTTACAAAATCTTTAATAAAAACTGATAAGCCTGAAATATATAAATTGGAATTATCTTTATTAAAATTAATTTCTATATAATCTTCAGTTTGTGAAATTAATTTTTGAATCTCTTCTGTTGAAATTGTTTTAATCATTGCAGTTACAAGNAACTTATCAATATTATAAAAATCTTCATCATAATTTTCGCCTAAAAGNGAAATTAAATCATCTTCAATATCTGATTTTTCACTTATACTTAACATGGTATANGTACCTTCTAGTTCATCTGCATTTGGAATGAATTCTGAATCTGAATTTGTATATGCTTTATATGACTGACCTAGTACATCAGCAAATGAAAANGTCATACTAATTTGNTCATTACTTTCTAAAAATTGTTGCAGATTATATAATTTTACATAATTGTCATAATTTGGTATACCTTCGTCATTTGTAATATTTGTTTCCATTTTTATAGAAAGATTCATGGTACCTGTAAAATTATCATCAATAAAAATAGTGCTTTCTCTAATGGGGTTTCCCTTTTTATAAAATTTAATAACATTTACTTCTACATTAATTAACCATATTCCAATTGCTGATATGCAAACTATTAATAAACTTCCAAATAATACTTTTTTAGGCTGTTGATGAACAAATTCACCAATTTTATTTGTTAATTTTTCAATTATACTTTCATTTGATATAGCATTTGATTTTAAAGACCATTTTTTTAATGAAATCAATGATGGTAACATAGTACAAGACAAGAAAAGTGCCCACATAACACCAAATGCAATACCAAATGAATAGCCTATCATATAGTCAAGAGGTGATGAGAGCAAAGTAAGAAATGCAGCTGAAGTAGTAATAGATGTAAGAAAAATAGGTTGAGTTAAACTATCCATTGTAGTAGTTATAGCTATATCTTGATTTTTAGATCTTCTAAATTCTTTGAAAAATTTTGAAACTATATGCACTCCATCTGAATTAGCAATTGTCAATAAAATAATTGGCATTGATGTGTTCATCATTGTAAAATCAAAAAAAGCACTTCCAGTTAAGTATCTCATCCAACCCATAAAACCTAACATTGCCAAAAATGAACAAATAATTGTTAATAGAATTGAAAAAACGGCATAAATACTTCTAAAATTCAAAAATAAAATAATAAACATAATCACTATACCTATTGACATCAAAGTGCTTACATCTTTTTTTATGAGCGCAGGTGTTTCTCCTGCAAGATATGGTTGCCCAGCAAAATGAATTTCATAATCTGATAAGTATTGCTCAGCTAATTTTTTAACGTCTTCAACAATATCTGTATACCCATTTGATTCATCTATGGGTCTAATTGCTATGTTTAAATAATCATTATTTGTACTGACAAGTCTTTGTTTTTGGTCAGGATTTTTATCAAAATAAACTTTTATATCATTAAGAATAGTATCTATAACTTCATCATTTTCAAATTCAGTTAAAAAGTTATCCGCCTGAAGTAGTCCTATATCTAAATAATCTGAATCTCCATCAAATTTATTGTATGTTGATAATGAAATAACCTTATCAACACCACTAATATTTTCTAATACTGCATCAGTAAATAATTGATTTTGTTTTATAGCAAATTTATCATCTAATATCTTTTCATTTAGTTTTCCAAAAGAAACAAAAACAAATTCTGTTTGTCCAAATTCATCAATTATACTATCCCAAATTATTTTTGAAGGCAAATCTTGAGGAAAAGTCTTTACTAAATCGTCGTCTAATCTAAAGGTTTTAATACCCCAAAATATAAATAAGGTTAATACTATTGATACAATTAGGGTTCTTAACGAATTATGAATAGATTGTTTTATAAAATATTGTTTTAGTTTTAACATGTTTTTTATGAATAAATAGTGTTTGAAGTTACACATTATTTCGTAATTTTTATATGTAACAAGTTGTTATTTTTAGATAAAAAATATTGGAGATTAACTAATGTATGGAAGTGTAAATGATTTTTTAGAATCAGTTAAACAAAAAAATCCAAATGAAACCGAATTTCATCAAGCAGTCCACGAAGTAATAGAGTCAATCTGGGACTTTGTTAATGATAATCCACAATATCAATATAATTCAATTCTTGAAAGAATCACAGAACCTGAAAGAGTTATTATGTTTAGAGTGCCATGGACAGATGATAAAGGTAAAGTTCAAGTAAATAAAGGGTATAGAATTGAATTTAATTCTGCTATTGGTCCATATAAAGGTGGTTTAAGATTTCATCCTTCTGTTAATCTAAGTATATTAAAATTTTTAGGTTTTGAACAAGTATTTAAAAATAGTTTAACAACATTACCAATGGGCGGAGGAAAAGGTGGCTGTGATTTTGATCCAAAAGGCAAGTCAGATAATGAAGTAATGAGATTCTGCCAATCATTTATGACTGAGTTATCAAGACACATAGGTGAAAATACAGACGTTCCAGCTGGTGATATTGGTGTAGGTGGTAGAGAAATTGGCTATATGTTTGGACAATATAAAAGAATTAGAAACGAATTTACTGGTGTTTTAACAGGTAAGGGTTTGAACTGGGGTGGTAGTTTAATTAGACCTGAGGCCACAGGATATGGTGCAGTGTATTTTGCTCAAGAAATGTTAAAGACAAAAAATCAATCTTTCAAAAATAAAATTGTAGCAATTTCAGGTTCAGGAAATGTTGCACAATTTGCAGCTGAAAAAGTAATAGAACTTGGTGGAAAAGTAATAACATTATCAGATTCATCAGGAACAATTTATGACGAAAATGGAATTGATTCAGAAAAATTAGAATTTGTTAAAGATTTAAAGAATAATAAACGTGGTAGAATTAGCGAATATACAAATAAATTTAAAGCTGAATACATAGAAAGTGAAAGGCCATGGAATAAAAAATGTGATGTAGCATTGCCTTGCGCAACACAAAATGAAATTAATCTAAATGATGCAAAAAATTTAATAAATAATGGATGTATATGTGTAGCTGAAGGTGCAAATATGCCTACAGAAACAGATGCAGTTCATGAATTTATAAAAAATAAAATTTTATTTGGTCCAGGAAAGGCAGCAAATGCTGGAGGTGTTGCAGTTTCAGGTTTAGAAATGAGTCAAAATAGCATGAGAATTTCATGGTCACGTGATGAAGTTGATCAAANATTAAATCAAATCATGAANGATATACATTCTCAATGTACTGAATANGGTAAAGAAGGTGATTTTATCAATTATGTTAAAGGTGCAAATATTGCAGGATTTATTAAAGTNGCAGATTCAATGATTGATCAAGGTGTAGTATAATTTTCAAAAATTATACCTTTACCAGTAGTNCCATCAATCATACANTTAATTGAATTTTNAATTTTTAATAATTTAACACATCCATCACTTTCAATAATTTCTAATTTATTCATAAATTNCCAATTGATATTTGTTATGGTCTGTTTTTTATTATAAGTAAAATANCCTAAATGNAGGCTNGTTAAATTCTGAAAAAAATGACTTCCAAAAGATGGGTCTGGTTCAAGACCNTCAATNCTTAATTCAAGAATAATTTTTGCATTATTNATTTGATCCCATGAAGTTGGAATGCCTAACCATTGATCTGTTGAGCCCCATCTACCNGGACCTACTAACATATATGGATTTTTTGGGCCNAGTTTATTGTTAAACTTTTCAATTTGATATGCAATCATTTTAGTNTGAGAAATATCAAACTCTTTTAGNTCTACATAAATTATATGTTTTATNTNATCAATAATACCNTCACCAAGTACAAGGTCNCTTTTACAAACTAATAATTTTTTATCAATCTCATNATCTATTTGAGAACGATTGAATGAAGTTATNGTCATTGGTTTGATTTGTAGAAGTGAAAANTCATCNATACNATTTTCATTTANATTAACTGCAAATTCTAATTCAACNGGACANCCTAATGAAGATTGTCCATATTCTAAAAAATACTTTAAAATTTCTGNCAAAGGAAANCGATCATATTTCAAAATACCTGAAAAAGTTAGAATTCGTGGACCATTATTAATTAATGAATCTCTTAATAAATTATCATTTGTNTCTAANACNGATGCTATNTGTTTTAACTCTTTATCTTTTTCAGCAACATCTAAATNATATAAAGATAAATTTTNATTTTCNCCCTTTAACATGGGGTTGTCTCCATTGTTAAGATCAAGTGCAAAAAATTGATTTTGCGAATTATCTAANANTGTATTACTTGAATAAAATTGNGAAATTATATCAGGATAATAAGGTGAAAATCTTAGTGATTTTTTACCTTCAGCAATTGTNTTACCTANTCCTANTGCAATAAAACNAATACCTTGATTTCTTTTCATATGNGAAACTGGATANTAATTATGACTTTGTGCAACACCACTAAAAGTAGGGTAATATCTNCCATTATGATTTTTACCTGTCATTTCCATTATTATAANAGCCATTTTTTCTTCTTCGTGNCTTTGAACAAATTGNGANAANAGAGTTTTTGGAGCTTTATAAAATGTAGANGCATANATTCTTTTAATAGCTTCGCATACTTGGCTAAGNCTTTCTTTTTCAGATNCTGANGAATTNGGTAACATAAATGTTGAGTACATTCCTGCNAGNGGTTGATATTGAGAATCTTCTAANAGNCCTGAAGATCTGATTGCAAGAGGTGATTTAATTGTTTTTATAAANGATTTAATTGATTTGATNACTTCTTTTGATAATCTACCTTTCATAAAATATTTTAAAATTATTGNATTATCATTACTATTTAATGCTGTTTCCCATAAATTATTTTCATCCATNAATAAGTCAAAAGAATCCGTTGATATNACNGCAGTTCTAGGTACTTTGAAATTTATTGNNGGAAATTTTTCNTGAATTTTATTTTTAAAAATATTTTCATTTAGAAATGCTAAACCTCTAGCTTTACCTCCNAGAGAACCTTTNCCAATTCTTAAAAAATTAGAACTTTCAATATTTTTTTGTTTAAAATCGANAAGTTTAAATTTNTCTTTTCTATTTTTTAATGCATTTTNAAGTAGNGATAAATGGTAAGANCGNCTATCNTCNANATGATCAAAATGTGAGTTTTTTAATTTTCTAAANTNATTTGCTATCTCAAACTCACCTCTTACAGANANCCAATTTGAAAANTGATTNCTAGAAGCNTGATAAACNANAGATTCAGNAGATATTTTTTCAATTCCTTTATATANNTCTTCAATATTACTAGCTTCAATAATTTTANTATTATTCAAATCTTTAAAAATAAAATTTCCAAAACCAAAATTTTTAATAATTAAATCTTTNAGATCATANTANAATGTTGAAGAATTTTTATTTAATAATAATTCAGTAATATGAGCAATNTCATCAAAATTNGTTANCTCAGTAGTTTGTAAAATTATAGGAATNGCCTCATCTTGTGACTGAGCATATTCTGAAAATNTTATACCTGCANTTGNATCTTTNATGCCTGATTTTGGAAATCTAATATCAGATATGATACCTANCAAATTTTTTTTATATTTATCAAAATAAAGAACTGCTTGCTCATAGTTTTGTGCNAATAAAATTTTTGGTCNCTTTCTNAAATGAAATAGTTTTTGAGTGTCATCTANACTTTCACTNATTANTATTTTTGTATGGTAAACNATTAATTTGTAAAGCATTGGTAAAATACTAGAATAATATCTTGGAGTNTCTTCAACAACAATTATTGAACGTACATCNCCNTCTTGAGTATCTCTNCTAACATTTTCTTTATCTTCTACATATTTAATTATTGCAGGAAATACATTTGAATTGCCAGTCCAAATGAAAATATTATCTATAGTTTCNTTATAATTTTTAGGGATATGCTCTAATTCAGATTCATCAAATGCTAANAGTATAATAGGTTTTTCAGGATATNCTTTTTTTATTTTTTTNGATAAAGTGAATGGNTTCATATCAGATATACGTAACATNATTATTNCTAAATCAAATGTTCTTTTTNTNAGCATATNCNTTGCATCACTAGCTGATGATGCATTCCACANACGNGGAGCATAACTTAAATTCATACCCATGTATTCGTTTAGAATTTGTTCGGTTAATCTACCGTCTTCTTCTAATATATATGAATCATATTCACTTGCTATTAGTAAAATCTCATGCACTCTATANAGCATCAAATCCTGAAAATCAGTAGNATTAANTTTGTTAATAGANACTCCTTAACGGTTGGTATAATCTTTTAGAGATAAAGTTAATGCAAATTCTGCAACAACNTCATCTGAAATTTTNGGGCATNTAGCAAATATTTTTAATGTTAAGTTTTCTCTTTCTTGAGTTTNAANTGCTTTTTCAACTAANTTTTTNACAGNATTTCCATCCTCACATANAAAATGNACATCAGACTCAGCTCNTTTTAAAAATTTAGCATTAAAATCTTTAAAAATTAATGCTATATTTCTNTTTGATTTTTTAATTGCTGGTAAAGCTAAAAANCCNCCAGTTATATCTGCTCCAACNGATAATGCACCAAAATACATTGAATTTAANTGGTTTTTNGTTCTTCTTTTTAGGGGTATTTTTATTTCTAATCTTTTTTNATCNACAGATATAACGCTNGGTCTACAATAAGCAATCATAGCAACTTTATANAAACCAAAAANNCGAATCATCCATGTTAATTTTGTAATTTTGCTAATTATCATTCNTCAATAAATTCNACAGCATGNGTTCTTACATTATCAAACTGTCCATTATCATACTCAANCTTGAATGTTGTNGGATAATGAAATATATCAANNAGAGTAACAATTTCACCTGTTTTTTTTAATTTTAATTTNGTCCCAAGTGGGATAGTATTCATATTTCTATATGCCATTTTTCCCTCNNAAAAATATTTTATATAATNATCTCCAAATTTAAATAAATTACATTGGAATTACATAAAACATTTAAAAAAAATTAAAATTTTAAATTTAAACTTACATTTAGAATTGATTTGAATAGTAAAANNANTTTNTTATAATTAATAACACTGATACGTTTCTTGAATAATTCNGATGCTTCAACNACTTCAATTTTAGATAAAAGATCTTGATAAAATAAATATGCAGTATANACGCCAAATTGTACNTTTTTNTCNAGTANTTTTATTCCAATTAACGCATGTTTAAAGTCATTTTTAATNTTTNAAATGATTTCTTTTTTATTTTCTTCTGAAATTTTTGAAGAAGAATTTAAATTAAANTAATCTCNNTCTAATGTTTTTACATCATGATCAATATCTCTTAGAAAATTTACTTTTTGAAAAGCNGCNCCTAAACTAATTGCATATGGTTTTAATTTATCATATTTATTTGAGTCNCCATGNACAAAAACNTTCAAACACATNAANCCAACTACNTCAGCAGANCCATATATNTAATTTGAAAACNTATCATCATCATATGATTGTTTATTTAAATCTAAACGCATGCTATTTAAAAAAGATTCAACTAATTCATATTCNAAATTATATTTATGNTACGTNNACTGGAAAGAATTAAAAATTGGATTTAAACTNATTTTNTTTTCTATAGATTGATCAAACTCATCATGAAAATCATTAAGTAATTTTTCTTTATCNTAATCATGAAATGAATCAACAATTTCATCAGCTANTCTAACAAANGCATAAACTGAATATATTGCTTGTTTCATTTCNTTNCTNANCAAAAAAGTNCTAAGATAAAACGAAGTACTATATTCATACATNACTTTNGATGAAACACTNTTTGATAATTTGTCGTAAATATTTTTCATAGATTTAANTTTTCATTATTATTTCTGANGAAATTTTACCTGATATAAGAGCTGGNGGNAATCCTGGACCNGGAACTGTAAAATGGCCACAATAATATAAATTTNNNATTTTTNTATCTTTGATATTTGGTTTAAAATTTGCTGTTTGAAATAGAGTATTGGCCAAGCCGTAAGCATTTCCATTATAAGCATTATANTCTGTNACAAAATCATTTTTAGTGTAAGATATTTTTTCAACAATNCTATTTCNTATNNAATNNTTTTCATATTTCTCCATCTTNCTAATCACGTATTCATAATAATAATTAACCAATCCATCATCCACTTTTGNATTTGTTGANATAGGAATTAAAATAAATAAATTTTCCATNTNATCTTTAGGTANAACTGAATTATCAGTTTTACTTGGACAACAAACATAAAATAGTGGTTTATTAGGATTTNTNTAATTTTTATAAATATCATCNAAATGNTCATCAAAATTTTCATCAAAGAATAAATTGTGATGTTCTAAAAATTTAATTTTTTTTGAAATNCCTAAATGAAATATAATTGCTGATGGGGATACACTG
Organism: Fidelibacterota bacterium; assembly: GCA_002711465.1. GTDB lineage: Bacteria > Fidelibacterota > Marinisomatia > SCGC-AAA003-L08 > D37C17 > TMED6. Next base: position 49,632 of record PARL01000003.1, read on the forward strand.
CATTTACTCCAATAATCTTTTGTATAAGTTCTATATTTTTTTTCTATTAATATTTGTTGAACAAATGGATACTCTGCATTACAAATGTAATGATCTGAAGTATGTTCAACATTATTTTCACATAATAAACTNGTTATCTTATTATTTTTTATATTAAATTTTTTAGCCTCCGTATTATANTAAAACTTTACACCTAATTCCTTTGCAAGTTTTTCTATAGATTTTGAAATTTGATACATACCCCCNTTAGGATACCANGTTCCTCCTTTTATATCTGCAAAATTCATCAAACTATAAACACCAGGAGTATTNTTAGGNCTNCCNCCTAAAAACATAGAAGGAAATTCTAAAATTTTNATTATGTCNGNATTTGAAAAATATTTTTTTATATGTTTTCTAAGAGATGTGAAAATATGTATTTTGAATAAATTTTTCAATATCTCAGGTTTTAGAAACTCAGAAAATGACTGCCCNGGNAAATTNAAAAATTCTTTAACTGAAAGTTTATATTTAAGNTCAGCNGATTTTAAAAAACNTTTTAANTTTTNAGATGAGCCTGGTTCTATTNTNTCAAATANAATACACAAATNTTNAAAATNTGAGGGTANTTGGTAACTNGTTTGTTCAGTNAAAAACTGATAAGATGGAGATANTCTTTCTAATTTGTAAAATTGAGAAGTNTGTTTGTTAAAATCTTTNAAAAAATTATCAAAAATATCTGGCATCCAATACCATGAGGGTCCTTTATCAAAANTGAANCCATTAGATTCTATTTGAGATAATCTTCCTCCACAAGATGAATTTTTATCTANTATATTAACTTTATAACCATTNTTTGCTAAGTAACATCCNGCAGACATNCCNGCTAATCCACTTCCTATAATTGTCACNGTCTTCATATAACTAAATTCTTTCCTTAATAATTTTATTAAAAGTAAACTCAGTTAAAATGTGGGGAAATGTTAGAGCTGCTAATCCTATAAATANTGTNTTATTAATTGAAAATGTAATTTGATTTTCATTTATTAAAAATATNAAAGANATGAAAAANAAAATGAATGTAATTNTAGATATTAGATTAACTGAACCAAAGTTTGTACTATTTAATGACATNAANTATTTTCTTATTTTAGAAATATTTCNTTTTGAATGAAGAAAGCAAAAATAAAGAGAAAANGCAAAAAANGGTTCNAAAATANTATTNATNANTATTAGAGTNAATAAATCTAATAANAAAATGAATCTGTTTCGAATGTTATNAATNGTNAATAATGAAAATANAACATTAATTGATGCAAACGTAAATAGTAGAGTGTAATTATCACTCATAAAATAAATTAATTTATCATTAATATTCAAATTAATNCTTTGAAAAATATATAATGTTTGTTCAAAATGTAATATCAATGGTGCAATTATTATCATTAANCCTCTNAAGATTGAAANAATAAAATTTGTNTTTATATTAAAAAACTCAAACTCTTCGTTACCAAAATGATANACAGATATTAATAAGAATATTAATAANGTGATGTTTGGTAATATATACCAAGAGGTCATTATAGATANTGCAACCAATATGTATAATATTAGNAATAATTTTATCGATTTAAAGTTAAAAAATTTTGTTATCATTTGTCCTTTTTTAATATCNTATGATCCATGAGTNATNCCTAAAGNAGCNATCAAAGTAAAAGCAAAAANATTTATAATTGTNTTGGAATTTGAAAAATCGAATAAANAATTAANTGCTATCGCTAATAAAGATATTAAAGTAAAAAAATTAACATGGTTATAATATTTGTTGATTGTACTAATCATTTAAATAGNGCCTTAAGAAATAATTTTTTTGGCATATTATTAATTACTTTTAAATCATCTAAATAATNACTTTCATTTGATAAGAATTTGATTACAGAATTTGAATTTCTCATAAATAAATTTGTAAATATTTCCGGCATTCGATTNGGAAATAAGTCTATAACTTTAAANAAAATATTATCAAGNATCTGATACTTTGTTTTAATTTTATACTTAGGNGTNANTAAAATATCTTTNATATTNTTNATAATGTATTTTGAATGTTTTTGAATATTTANAAATGTATAACCAGTNCTTCTTCTAGTCATATTACCAAGTGATCCAATTAAAATTTCATTATTTTGTGTTTTGATTTTATTATGAAATAANGGAATTGAACCACTTTCTTCAAAACTTATATNATANTCATCAATTTTTAATTTATTTTTTANNTAGTCCTCAACTTCATNTCTACATTTCTTATAATCAAAGTTTGTTTCTTTTGAAATCCAAGTTGATTCNACTAGTGCTTTATTATTTGAAAATGGAAGAATATAAAAAAAGTGGATATTNNCATCTTGAGTTTTNTTNAAATCCATTAANCAAAATTTATCTTCATTAAAAATATTTTGNTCAATACTGAATTCTAGGCCNTAAAAATGTTGCCAGTAAAAATTTGAATTATTTNTNTTTNNGCTTNTATTATTTTTCTTGTNNGNACTATTNAANAAAATNCCATGATTTAAATTAACTAATTTGTCTGAAGNGTGAAATTCTATGTTANAATTTTTTTTAATTTCTGTCAATATTTTATTATANTATAATTTNCTATCAANAGTTTGGTATGGAAAATTTCTACATTCTACATTAANATTTTTTTTTTCATTTNNAATTTCAAAATGATTCCATGTCTTAATCACGCAATCTTCAAANTCATGGTCATTNAACTTCCAAAATGACCATGTTTTNTCTCTTTCNTAANTAGTTCTNTTNTCAATAATGGCAAGTGTTTTATCNTTTAATATACCTGCATNATTTAAGAANTAAGCCAAAGAAAGACCAGCGCAACCAGCACCNTTTATTATATAATCNTACTTAAACATTCTTTTAGGTAAGAAGGGGCTACCCACATAAAAAGTAGCCCCTAACTAGGTAAGAAAAGATTATTTNTTGTCAGATTTTGCTGCAGCCCAAATAAATAAACCAAANGCAGCTTTGTTAATTAAATCTGCAAAGTTGTATATAATATTTGTTGTGTTTACAGCATCACCAGACATNTTTANGTAGTAACCGATTGGGTAAATTGACCAACCTATNAGAACGATGAATCTTAATGCATTAAATGCTTTTTGACTCGCTTCATTTCCACTACNACTATTAATGTTTGATGCTTCNCCCATGAAGATTAGATATAGCACATATAACCAACCAGCCATACCTACGATAAAGCCAGGCATTGCCCAACCATCNCANGCTTCACCTACAAAACCACCTAGTAACATTACTAGAGANGCTCCAAGTAATTGCCAGAATAATGATCTGCTTACTACCGTNACAGCTGCAAGAATTAAGTAAAATTCTACAATCTGTAATGGNACAGTAATNAACCAATCTACATATCTTAATGCAAGTGGTGATCCATTACCTGTCAAAAACATTTTTGACATNTANAGATAATGCCAAAANGCTATACCTGTTACTAAAGTAGCAACAGATAGTGATGTTTTCCATTTAGCTGATACATCATTTCTCTCCATTACGAAGAAAACAGTTGATGCTAACATTACAGCTGTTGCGAACCAGAATGAAAAACTTACNAAAAAGTTTTCATGNCCTGGTGTGAACCAAGAATATTCCATTTTTATCTCCTTTATGATTTATTCTAATTTATTTCATTAAGATCATTTTTTTAGTCAGCGTCATTTCATTAGTTTGTAAACTATAGAAATAAATACCTGCTGACACTTTATTTCCTGACTGATCTAACCCATTCCATACAAATGAATGATATCCTGTATCAAAATTATCATCTGCAAGTGTTGATATTAATCGTCCATTGATGTCGTATACATTTAGCATTATGTAACTATCTGAAGCTACACTTACATCAATAGTTGTCGATGGGTTAAATGGGTTTGGATAGTTTTGTTCTAATCCAAACTCAGCAGGAACTGCAAGTTCATCTAACACATGGATACTTCCCATGGTTATTGGAGACTCTCCATATGAACCTACATTCAGATCAGTTATGACTCTTAATTCTTGTCCATATTCCTGACTAAATAGTCTAATTTCAATGTCATCACCATCACGGTAACCGTCTGTATCTAAACCATATTCATACAGTGATTTCCATGCTACAAGCAGTGTTGAACCTTCAACATTTACCGGTACTACACCTACAGGAATACCGTTTGCATATGCTACTAGTTCATCACCTTGTGATACCGCACCTGTGATTTGATTGATTACCATAGGATGTGATACTCCTGTTCTGGTAATCTCATAATTCTCAGATGCACCTACAATCGATTGGTTTCTGCCAAGACCAGTATCATCTGCTTCACCATAAGCAAATTCAATTGTATCAGAACCTGAAATTAAGACCTGATAACCTTTACCTGGCATCATACCACCAGACTCATCAATGGTGTTTAAATCATAATCTGGTATATAATAATGTCCTTGGTCGTCTGCTACAGCTAAGATTGAACCTTCATCTAATTGACTAAACACCGATTCAATAGATGTTGACTCACTTAGTGTATATCCAATATTATTTAACATAAATGGATCTAATACAATCGTTGCGTTTGGATCTATTAGACTAAGATCAAAACCAAGTACTGGCATTGTATAACTTTCACCTCCATTTGTAAGAACTTGTACACCTCTACCATTATCCCAGCTATTAAAAGTTTCTACATTATTACTTGGAATATAATATTCACCTTGATCATTTGCAGCAACGACAATATCTATTTCTTCAAATACTGCCGCTACATCTGTATCTTCAGGTTGTAGATAGAGTGAAATATTATTTAATATAACACCATCAAGATCAACGTATTGGAAACTTACTCTTCCATCAAGTTCAGAAAGTACAGTATATAAGTCACCCCAAGTGTTAATTGCTCCATCCTCATATGTAACTAGCGCATTAAATTCAATATCTTCAGACTTGTCCCAAACCTTAACTACTATATCATTGCCTGGTATCCAACCTGATAATTGATAACCACCATCACTACAATAATCGATAGAACCTACTGTTAGAATATTCATCATTCCGTCACCTTCATATCTGCCTGAACCAACTAAAAGTTCACCATATTCACTAGAACAATCATTAGAGTTGAGTTGTCCATTCATATCAAATAAACCAATCTCATCTCCATATTCTAATCCAAGAATATTATTGATTACTACCATTTCAGTTACACCTGTATTTTCAGGAACGTCAGTAAAATACATTGTGTATTCACAAGAACCGTCATCAATTAAACAATCTACTGGCTCATCTGTAACTGTATCATAACATCCATCATTATAATTATAAGCTGTGTCATCTGTACAACCTGTACATGAACTATTATCTCCAAAACATGCACCGCAGTCATCCTGATCACTGTTTGCTTCATGACCTGAATTTCCGCCTGAACATACACCACAATCATCTAGGAAAGCATCACCAAAACAGTCACCATTACAATCTTGATCTGCATTTCCACCATTACATACTCCGCAATCATCGTATTGGCCTACACAATCATCATCCCAATCACATAAACCATCTTGATCTGCATCTTCTGGACATGGAAGATCTATACAATCACCTACAATAGCTCCAAATTCATCTCCATCATCATCAGATAATACTACATCTGTGATACACGCATCATATGAATCTATTGTGACATATAGGTTAGTTAATACACCTGAACCAGCAGGGATAACTTCTCCAGTAAATGAAAATCCAAGTACAATATTTGAATCTCCCACTGCAACGTTAAATCCTGCATCAGCAGCTGCACCACCTGAAGCATTAAATACTTGTGGACCTTCTATTACAAATTGGAAGCCACCAATATTTAACGGAGAATCATACAATACTTCAATTGTATAATCTGTAACGTTACCAAATTCTATAGTTGCTTCTAAGCAGAAAGTGCCATCACCAAAACATACTCCACATACATCTTGATCGCTGTTTGCTTCATGACCTGTATTTCCACCAGAACACACACCACAATCATCTACAAATGCATCACCAAAACAATCACCATTACAATCTTGATCTGCATTTCCACCATTACATACTCCGCAATCATCGTATTGGCCTACACAATCATCATCCC
>PARL01000004.1 GCA_002711465.1 Fidelibacterota bacterium
TTGGTTTAAACCTAGAGAAATTAAAATAACTAAAATTAATTTTTTCATGTTATATCCCCCAACCTATTCCAATATTTATACTTGGAAAACTTTTCATATNAGNATTTCTTGCTGNAAACAAAAAAGTATATTTTGCNGTAGCAAAAAGATTCATCATTAATAATTTAATTTGNGATCCTAATTGAAAATGTACACCTTCATATTTTNGATATGAACTANNTGATGGATTCGGAAAATCAAANTACATATNTTGAGATATCTGATNATATATATAATTCAAATCTTCAGTGTCATATTNATCTTTTAATNCAGATATGCTTGGNACAGATAATTGATGNGTATTTATTCCTATTCCATAGTTTANAGCAAATTTTGCAAGTANTGGAATGGAATAATTTTTATAATTTTTNCGAAGTGTCAANTANNNTGAGNAGAGNTCTGATTCACNATTAGTGTTNAATGATTGATNATCCATAGAAATATNTANATCTAAATTTTGTTNAGACATATGACTACTAANTTCCAANGTGAGTTTNTTAGGTAAATCTATANAAATGAAAAATCCANAACTACTTTCAAAATTACCNCTACTTTCATAGGTTAANTTGAAATTATTNTCCACACTCATTCCACTTCTGTTTGTTAAGTTTTGAGANCCTATNAAACCAANCCCTGCTAATGGTAGNGCTAAGGAAAAAAATAATATGAAAATTATTAATTTATTTTTTACTAAAATCACATCACACTCTATTTTATAATATTAAATAATACTTTATATTTACAAGTGTAATATAGTGACATTCATCATTCTAAATATATGATTTTCANTAATAAAAANATTTTAAAAAAATATCCATGGCTCAAACAAAANAATATGCCNATGATCATTTCATCAAATTATGATGGTTTGTTTTGTGCATCTTTGCTAAAACATCACTTAAATTGGAATCTTGTAGGNTATTACAATCAAGAATCACTTTGGATTTCCAAAGAAGCAATAGAACAAAAAAAAGAAATTATTTGGGTAGATTTAAATATTCTTCCAAAACAGGGNAAGGCAGTTGGTGGTCATATAGTATCTGTAGATGGCTTTATNCCAAATGGATTTGAAACATCTTGTAATCCAAATATATTAGATCAATTAACAGCAAATTCATTTGAGTCAAAATTTCCATTTTCTACTTTAATTTTTTTATTATGGCTTTATGATATAAAAATTAATAAAGATAAAATGTCAAAATTATTAATACTTAACACAGATGCATCATGGCTTAAATACCAAAATTATACTAAAAATTGTGAACAATGGATTAAAAAATTATCGGGTTTCAATTTTGAAAATTTATTCCATAATGTAAATACTAAAAAATTTGATAATGATATTGACAAGTTACTCTATCCAACTTTATTATCAATACAATCAAGAAAAGAGTTTGGAAAATTAAAAAGTAAATTTTTAAATATTATTAATAAAGAATTAATTATTAATCCTGATTGGGATCAAGATGCGATTATGACAATATTTGAATTAATATCAAACCATTTAAATTGGAATATTCCTACTCTACCTCAAATTANAAAAAGAATTGATGGTGTTAAGCACAAATGCTCTTTGAAAGAAGTGAAAGAAAAAGGAATTAATAATTTTATTAAAGAAAAACATATTTTTTCGTATGCCATTACTAATCCAAAACAATTTAGTTATACTACTTTTGGGCAAACAAAAAAAAGAATATTAGATGCAAAATCTNGATGAATTAATTCAAACANACGGTGAACCTGATATATTAATTGATTCTTTTAATAAGNATGAAAAAAGATATGCCATTTGGGGGTATGCAGAATCTTTATATCTAAATAGAGAAGGNATATATCACAATGGAAAANTAGTTGATGAGGATTTTTCAAATATATTTCGTAATATTTTAAAACGATGGAAAAAAGAACAAAAAAATAATCAAATTGCTACTGTAGGTTTTTTATCTTATGAATTTAAAGATTATATTTATAATCACATTGATTTTAACAAAGATAAAAACAATAATTTTCCACTTTGTTGGTTTTGCAAACCAAAAAAAATTATAGAATATAGTTTGAATTCCAATTACAATAATATTAATGATGAACTCTGCTTAGAAGTTTTAAAAGACATAATACCTTTAGAAAAATATAAATTAAAAATAAATGAAATAAAAAATTATTTAAAAAGTGGCGATGTATATCAGATTAATTTTACTGATAAAAAATTTCTCAGTTCAAATGCTAATAATTCATTTGAATTATATTCTAAATTAAGATTATTAGCAAAACCATTAGAGGGAATATTTATAAAAAATAATGATTTTGATATACTTTCTTTATCACCAGAATCTTTAGTAAAAGTTAAAAATGGGAAAATTGAAACTTCACCAATAAAAGGTACTAGGCCATATTCAAAAGATACTAAAGTCAATGAGGAATTTAAGAATCAACTACAAAATAGTGAAAAAGATAAAGCTGAACATTTAATGATAGTTGATTTATTAAGAAATGATTTAGGTAAAATTTGTAAAATGAATAGCATCAAAGTTGAAGATTTATATCAAATCAAAACTTTTAAAACAATCAATCATATGGTAAGTAAAATTATTGGAAAACTTAATTCTAATGTCGATGAGTTTGAAATTATTAAGGCATTATTCCCTGGAGGATCAATTACTGGTGCTCCAAAAGAAAGTGCTATGAAAATTATAGATGCTATTGAAAGTAAACCTAGAAATATATATACCGGAAGTATAGGTTATATTAAACCAAATGGTGATATGTCTTTTAATATATCAATAAGAACACTACTAAATTATAAAAATCAATATGAATATGGCATTGGTGGAGGAATCGTGTGGGATTCAGATGAGAATGATGAATGGAATGAAGCTCAACATAAAAGTAAAATATTGTCATCTTTGATAAAATGAAAATTTTTTATAAAAATACAATTCTTAACAAAAAAAATATTGAAATAAATGAAAATTTATTTCTGGGTATTGGTTTTTTTGAAACAATAAAATTTATAAATAAAAATATACTATTTTTTGATCAACATATTAATAGAATGTTAAATAATCAATTTTTACCAAACGAGCATTCCATTTCTAAAGATGATATTTTAAAAAATTGTAATTTAATTATAAAAGAAAATAAATTGATAGACGGACTGTTAAAAATTGTGTTGTTACCAAAAAAAGAAATAAGAGGTGATTGGGAATATTATATTTATCCAAGAGGTTTACCTATTATTGAAGAGCAGCCTGTAAAAATAATTTTTTTATCAGAAAAAAATTATCCCTTACTTAGATTTAAACCAATGTANAAATCNCTATCTTATATGGGCAANATGTTAGGACTTAATNAAGCAAAACAAAATTTAGCTTTCGAGCCAATTTTTTATAACCAATCGAAATATATCACAGAAGGTGCCATGCGAAATATTTGCTTTATAAAAAATAAAACCTTAATTACTCCATCTCTTGAACTTGGAATTCTTGATGGTATAACTAAAAAAATTGTTATGAAGCTTGCTCTTAAATTAGATTTAGATATAAAAGAATCTAAGATATTGTTAAGTGATGTAAATAGTATGGATGAGGCTTTTTTGGTATCAACTGGTATTGGTGTGGTTCCTTGTTTTTGGGATGAGTGGTCATCTAATTTTTTAAACACAAATAAATTAAAAAATCTTTACAATGAAACAATTAAAAACCACTAAATTTATTAATAGACTTTTTTAAAAATATGAATGACATAAAAGTTCAAATAAATGAATTAATAAAAAAAATTAATTATCATAATATTCAATATTATGTGCATGACAATCCTACTATTTCAGATTATGAATATGATATTCTTTTTAAAAAACTTCAAAATTTAGAATTAAAATTTCCAGAGTTAGCATCTAAAAATTCACCAACTAAAAGAGTAGGTGTTACTCCTTTGTCTAAATTTTCTCAAGTCACACATAGAATACCCATGCTTTCATTGTCAAATGCCATGAATTCTAATGAATTAAAATTATTTCATACTCAGATGGAAAAANGTTTAGGAGAAAAAATTGAATACNTTGGCGAACCAAAATTAGATGGTTTGGCTGTAGAGTTAATTTACGAAAATGGATTTTTTGTAAATGGTTCTACTAGAGGAGATGGATATTTAGGAGAAGATATAACTGATAATTTGAAAACAATAAGAGCAATTCCCTTAGTTTTAGAAAATAATTATCAGATTCCAAAATTATTGGAAATTAGAGGAGAAGTATTCATTAATCATAAGGATTTTAAAAATCTCAATAAAAAAAGGTCTGAAAAAGGGGAAAGAATTTTTGCAAATCCTAGAAATTGTGCTGCTGGAAGTTTGAGACAACTTGACTCTCGTATCACCGCAAAAAGACCTTTAAGAATTAATTGTTATGCACCGGGCACTATTGATGGAATAACAATTTCATCACAGAGCGAATTTCTTAATATATTACCTAAATGGGGTTTTCCTGTAAATACAGAAACTCAAGTAGGAGAAGGTATAGATTTTCTTAATGAGTATTTTAATCATATAGAATCAATTAGAAATAATTTAACATATGATATTGATGGAGTTGTTTTCAAAATCAATTCTTATCAACTTCAAAAACAACTTGGTGAAAGAAGTAGATCGCCAAGATGGGCTATTGCGGCAAAACTAAAACCTGTTCAGTCAACGACAATAATTAATGATATTGTTACTAGTGTGGGAAGAACAGGAGCAATTACTCCAGTTGCAAAAGTAAAGCCTGTAAATGTTGGAGGAGTCATTGTGTCAAATGCCACTCTTCATAATCAAGATGAAATTGATAAAAAAGATATAAGAATTGGAGATACAGTAATTATACAAAGAGCAGGAGATGTTATACCTGAAATTGTAAAAGTTGTTATTGATAAAAGATTAAGTACAACAAAACCATATGTAATGCCATTAATTTGTCCGAGATGTAATTCTTTGTGCGACAAAAAACAAGATGAAGTTGTCTTGAGATGTTTTAATGAAAATTGCCCTGCACTAATAGAAGGTCAAATTCAATATTTTTGCTCAAAAAATTGTATGGATATTGATGGACTTGGAGAAAAAATTATTACACTGCTTATTAAAAACAACCTAGTTAGAAATATTTCTGATATTTTTTATTTAAAACATTCAGATATATCTAATTTAGATAGGCTGGGCGATAAATCAGCCAACAATATTTTAGACTCTATCAATAAATCTAAACTATCAACAATGTCAAAATTCATCAATGGTTTGGGGATAAGAAATGTAGGACAACATACTTCTAAAATATTAGAAAGTCATTTTAACTATAACTTAAATTCATTGATAAATGCAAAATACGAAGAATTAATTTTAATTAATGAAATTGGAGATATTGTTGCAGAATCAATTACTAATTATTTTAAAAATGATAATAATTTAAATGTTATTCAACGTTGTTTAGATGCAGGAATCAAATTCTCAATACCATCAAAAAAATCAAATAAACTTCAAGAAATTAATTTTGTTATAACTGGTACTTTGCCAACACTATCAAGATCAGATGCAAAGAATTTAATTGAAGAAAATGGTGGTCGTGTAATGACATCAATTAGTAAAAAAACTACTTTTTTATTGTGCGGAGAAAATGCTGGTTCAAAAAAAACGAAAGCTGAAAATTTAAACATCAAAATCATTGATGAAACACAATTAAGACTATTAATAAATGAATGATATTAAAGAAATAGATGTACATACTCTAAAAAGTAGTATTGATAAAAATAACGATTTACTTTTGATCGATGTAAGAGAGCAATTTGAAGTAGATATATGCAAATTAAACAATTCCCTACACATCCCAATGAATCAAGTACCAAACCAAATAGATAAAATAAGTAAAAATAAAAATATTGTCGTGATTTGTAAATCAGGAGTAAGATCCTATCAAGTTTGTCAATACTTAAGTCATATTGGATACAAAAAAATATCAAACTTAAAAGGTGGTATCATAAGTTGGGCTTTAGAAATTGATGATACTTTAGAGTTATATTGATACCTGAAAATTATATAGGTATTACATTTGCTATAAGTGCTTCAATCTTATGGAGTATTACTGTAGTTACTATCAAACCAATTACTAATCAAGTTTCTCCTTTTTTAATTAATCCAATTAAAAATTCTATAGGATTTTTTTTGTTTTTTATCAGTTTTATTTTATTTGACATTCCTTTATGGTATCACGATTTACTACCTANTGAATATTTTATTATTTTATTAAGTGGAACGCTCGGAATGTTTTTAGGTGATACAATTTTCATATATGCNCTCAATAAAATAGGNGCAAATAGAGTNGCTATTGTGGATGCATTTTCACCTGTGGTAATTTTTATATACTGTTTAATACTTCTGCCAAATCAATCTCTTAATTTTGTACAAATAATTGGTTTTGTATTGACAATTATTGGACTTTTAATTTTGAAGAATGAAAATGATTTTGATGATATTGATTCAACAGTCAAAATAAAAGGTATTCTTATGGTGTTGGGAGCGATGTTATGTACTGGATTTGGAGTTGTGTATTTAAAAACGGTTTTAAATCGAATNAACGAAACAGGTTATGATATAAAAATAAATCTATGGATTACAGCTTTTAGATTGATACCTGGAGTAATTTTTTCATGGATATTNTTTTTATNACAAAAAAATAAANTTGAAAAAATNAATCCATTACTNNNAAAACNAAATTTAATACCATTAATTATTGCTTCAATTATTGGNCCTTTTATTGCGCTGGGTTGTTGGATTTTAGGGTATGCTTTTATTGATAAGCCTTCTATAACNAGTATTATAGGTCAATCCTCTGTAATTTTTATAATTTTATTATCGTGGATTTTTTTAAAAGAAAAATTAACAAGATNNCGAATATTATCAGCAATNTTAGTTTTTATTGGAGTAATTTTNGTAAGTTTGAATTTATAATATAAGATTTTCCTCTTTATATAAAAATGCAGGTCCACTCAACCAAACATTTGTCCAATTATCATCAAATTTTAAAATCAATGAACCTCCAGGAACTTTAATTGATACTGGAGATNTAATCTTATTTATTGAATGAGCATAAAATGCTGACGCAACAGAACCTGATCCACAAGACATTACCATATTTTCTATACCCTTTTCATAAGTATGAACACTTATTTCGTTNTCATTTATTATATTTAAAAANTTAACATTTACGCCACCGTGATTTTTAAATAAATCATTATATCTTATATCNGAACCTGCTTTATTAACTTGCTTTATTGTAATATTATNAATTACTGTAACAAAATGTTTAGCTCCAGAATCTATAAATCNTCCNTCATATCCGTTAGGTTTAATTTTATCTGTTACAAAAGTTGGCTTTTTCATAGACAAATGAATTGAGTTATCATCAATGATTTGTATTTCATGAACTCCATCNCCAGTAATAAATTTTATATTNTTGTCTACNTTATTTTTATTNAACATATANAAAGCAGAACATCTTGCCCCATTAGCACACATAGTCTCCCAAGTTCCATCATTATTATAATAATCCATTTTATAATCATATATATCATGGTCNGATAATAATAAAAGACCATCAGTATTATACTTTTTACAAATTGTTGAAATTTTTGACTTTATCAAAGTATGATTAACATTATCATAAATAATAATAAAAGTATTTTTTGTACCATGAGCTTTAGTTATATTAATTTTCATAAATTTTTATTATTTGATTTTTTAAATTATGTTTATAATTATATATGATATTATGAATATAGAAAAAATATTATCAAAAAGTGTTAGTAAATTTAAAGAGACAATTACATCTATATCTCCTATAATAATCCTTTATACTATTTTATCCTATATTTTTACTCCAAATAATCTAAGAAATTTTCAATTAGATCANAATTTTGAAACTATAACATCTGAAATCAAAACNNCTGATGTGTTATTTAGTTTAATATTAATATTAATATTTAGCCTATATACCGTTTTTATTAATCAATTTATAATTACAAACCTAAAAAATAAAGTGTTTAAAATTTCAGAATCTATTAGTGCTTTATCTTATATGCTCCTTATGTATGGTTTATTATTATTTTCTTTTACATTATTAGTACTGACCTTTCCAATTCCAGATTTAGTAATATTTTTTATTTTAATTTTATATATATGTATGTTTTTTGGCCTTTATATAAAAATAGATGTACAGAAAAAAAATTTGGATTGTATTTTAGATGGATATTTTTTTTGTAAATATAATTTTAAAAATATATTTAAAATTATAATTTTTCACTTATTATCAATTATTGTGATTACCTACAGTATTGTAATTTTAGGTTTCTTTGCTTCGCAAATAATTGGTTCATTTAGTATTATTTTTATTAATATTTTATTTTATATGGCCTCATATTTTTTATCTATTGCATGGATATATGCATATTTTGATCTAAAACAAAAATGAACACCCAATTAAAAATAGAAAAAAAATTAAGAACTTATTTCAATGTTCATATTTTGAACATAATTGATGAATCGCACAAACATGTTAATCATAAAAAAGATACAAATGGTGGGCATTTCAAGTTACTTATCGTATCAAACGATTTTGAAAATATATCATTAATTAAAAGACATCAATTAATTTATGATGCGCTGAGTGAAATGATTAAAGTCGAAATTCATGCAATATCTATAAAAGCAATAACTATAAAAGAAAGTCATATTGTATGAAAGAATCAATTGTAAGTAAACCATATACTTTCAAAAGACTAAATATTCAAATACAAAATCGTACTGTACTGGCTGCAATGACAAATAAGCAAAGCCATGATAATGGAGTTATATCTAATGATGAGATTGATTGGTTGGTCGAAAGAGCAAAAGGTAAATTTGGTATTATTACAACAGCAGCAACTAATGTTTCATTACAAGGAAAAGCGTGGGATGGAGAATTTGGTGTCTATGACGATTCACAATTACCTCAACTAACAAAACTAACAACAAATATTCATCAAACCAAAAGTATTATCATTGCACAATTATTTCATGGTGGTATTAGGTCCCCACAAAAAATAACAGGAACAATACCTATATCCTGTAGTGAAATTGATTGTAATGAATCTGAAACTGGCAAATCAAAAGAAGCCACGGAAAAAGATATTAAAAAAATAATTAATGATTTTACCTGCAGTGCTATAAGGTGTTGTGAGGCAGGTTTTGATGGAATAGAACTGCATGGAGCTCATGGATATTTAATTTCACAGTTTTTAGGTAAAAAAACAAATTTAAGAAAAGATAGATGGGGAGGAAATTTAAAAAATAGGTCAAGATTATTAAATGAAATCATTTCATCAATCAAAAATAACGTACCTGAATCTTTCATTATTGGAATAAGAATTTCTCCTGAAATAGAAAGTATGGGAATAGAATTAAATGATTCTATTAATCTAATTGGNCAATTAAAAAANCTATCAATAGATTTTATACATTTGTCATGCTGGGATGTTTTTGCCAAATCAATATCCCTGATTGATGATGATAGAACAATAACTCAAATTATAACTCAAAGTTATAGTAAATTGCCAACTATTATTAGTACTGGAAATGTTTGGTCATCTATTGATGCAGAAAATTTGTTAAATCAAGGCTCTGATTTAGTAGGTGTTGGTAGAGTTGCAATAGCTCATCCAAACTGGCCTAAAAATATTGTGGATTTAAAATATAATCCAAAAAAACCACCCTTTACAGTTGAAGAACTTGAAAAAGCAAAACTCAATCAGACGTTTATATCATATATGAAAAATTGGAAAAATTTTGTCAAGTAGTAATTATTTTTTTGAAATAAAAAATAATACCGCAAATGTAGCCCAAATTAATTGTTCCACATAAAAAGTTGTTGTCATAGGAACAATACCTGAAGATGCTTGNTAAACATTTAAAAATACAGGTAAAGATACTAAAAGAGCATAAGTTTTGGATACTTTATTTAAATCTTCAACCCAATTTGAAATTTGTAATGTTAAAATAATGAAAAAAACTTGTCCCATTAAAGCAAAAGGCAAAATAACAGCAGCCTCTTTTGTATATGACATTCCAAAACTTTTCATCATTTCTTCCGGTGCAAGNATTCCACCTAAAGTGAATAAAATCATAAAACCGACTAATATTTTTAATAGTAATTTTATATTCATATTTTTTCCTTAACTTACTTATCGCATTTGCTGTAACCGCAAGTCATACATGAATCACAACCATTTTCTGTTTTTAAAGCCTTAGCACCACAATCAGGACAAATTTTAAATGCTACATTTTCGGATGTATCATTATCTTCTTTTTTTTTTGGAGGTGTATCAACAGTTGCTAAATCACCATCATTTTCTGTACTCCACGTACTTGGTTTTTCTAAAATATCAACATCATANAAAAATCTTTCAATTACATCAGCTATTTCCGCATAAAATGAATGATAATATTTTCCTTCTTTAAATGAACCTCCATTAGGATCAAAAATTCCTTGTAGCTCTTCAAGTATAAACATAGGGTTTGCTGACCTTCTAAAAATAGCCGAAATTAATCTAGTTAATACTACATATTCTGGNGCTCTAGTTAAATCTTTAGAATTTATGAAAATTTCTATTGGTCTTATTTGATCTTCATGTTTTATAAAACTTAAGGTTACAAAGACTGAATTTTTAATAAATGCGCTCTTTAATTTATATACTTTCGCATCTACAACTTCAGGACGTATGCTTTTAGGATCAGTTTTATATTGTGGTTTAGTAACTTCTGCTACTTCCCGTATTTGTGCTCCTTGAGGTAATTTATACATTATTAACCTCCTCTTTCGTAGCTGGCTGAGGTATATTTGATGGTGTTACAGATAAATTATTCATATGATGATATAAGGTTGTCAGTCTTCCATATTCATTCTTTATCACATGATCACCTCTGACTTCTACCGTATCGCCTTCGTCATTGACTATTTCAAACTTTTTATCTTTATACGATTGAAAAGGTGTTAATTTATTTTCTACACTAAGTATTGGAAATCTACTTCCATCTCTATAAATGGTAACACCTTTTAATTTTTTCTGCCATGCCATAAAATATATGTCTGAAATCACTTCTGGTTCAACATCTTCAGGTAAATTGATAGTAGAAGAAATACTATGATCAATATACTTTTGTATTACACCTTGAATTTTTACTCTTTTGTCTGGAACAACGGTGTGTGCAGTTCTAAAAAAGAATTCAGGTAAACTTTCCTCTTCTGAAGCACTGTTTTCAATATCCATTAAATCCATATAGGCCTGAACTGTAGAATGAAAAACTTTAAATCTTTTATTAAACGATTCTGATCTCCTTGTATAAGAAAGTGCAAAGATTGGTTCTACACCGCCTGAAACACCAATATAATTTTTTCCATTAATTTCATAGCCTAGAACTATGTTAGATATTGAACCTGTTGGAGCAATTGACATAATAGCTATATTTCTTAAACCATTTTTGGTTATAAGATTTTTAGTCTCATCATTTAGTGCTTCCTGATAAAATGGGCATTGTTTATATCCATTTAAATCAAAAATTGGAGAAGGTTCTTTTTCTTTTGCAATCATCGCAGATGCTTGATATGATGCATTAGTAATAAATCCCATCACTTGCTCAATACAGTCAATGGCATCGTCCGAATCATAGGNTAACCCAAGTTGATTTAGCATATCTGCAATACCCATCACACCTAAACCTAATCTTCTTGTTTCTTTGGCAGCTCGCCTTTGTTTTTCAAGTGCATTTAAATCTTCGTTCCACGTCACTACGTTGTCTAGAAAGCGAACTAATAATTGTGATGATTCTGCTAGTTGATCCCAATTTATTCTAGCGTTATTCTGATAACCATCAATTACAAATCGAGATAAATTAAGTGATCCCAAATTACACGCACCACCATCTTCTAATGGTACCTCAGCACATGGATTTGTGCTGACAATTGGCCTTCCGACATAATTAGATGGAGAATAATCAGACATCGTGGTCCAAAAAATGAGACCGGGTTCTGCTGTTTTGTAATTACCTTCTACAAATTCATCCCAAATTGATCTAGCTTTGACTAGTTGTTTAATTTCTCCAGTGTCTTCATTATCAAAGTATAACATGAAGTCTCCTGCTTGTCTTATTGCTAGTTCATAATCATCACATACTACTTTATAGTCACCAAATTTATTTCTGCAATTTACATCCTCAACTAATTTTTTGCTGATATTTTGATTGTGTTCTGTTTTAACCCACTTTTTCATTGCNGCAAAAGATTCAAAAGTTTTNATAAGTTCATAATCTTCTACTTTTTTGGAAGGCATTTTAACTGAAAAATGATCATATTGATTAGCTGTAGAACCAACTGATTTCTTATTTAAATAAACTAAATAATTATTAGAGTTATATTTTCTTTCTTCATCAACTGANCTCATAAATTCGTCACTTACTTTGATTGAAATATTAGCAAAACGAACCTGAGTATTTTCCATTACTTGTTTTTTAATTGTATCTAATTCAAATTCATCAAAAAGACCTGACCAATTACACTGTTCAACGATTTGGTTTGTAACCCAGTTAGGTGTTTTTTTCACTTTTAAAAAATGCATAACATCTGGATGTTTTACATCAATCGTTAACATCAATGCGCCTCTTCTTCCACTCTGACCAATTAATCCAGTAGTTAGTGAATAAAGTTCCATGAAAGAAACAGCACCTGTTGAACTATCTGCAGCATTATGCACTATTGCATCTTTTGGTCTCAAACATGATATATCAACACCTATACCACCACCATATGAATAGGTACGTGCACATTCAAATGCAGCTTTGTATATAGAATCAATATCATCTGTGTCAATTTGCGATACAAAACAGTTTGCAAGTGTTTTTAATCGGTATAAATCTCCTGCGCCTGCCAAAACTCTTCCCCCTGCAATGAACCTTCCCTCAAAAAGTTCATTATAAAATCTTTCAGAAAATTCTTTTTGTTTCGATGGTGTTTCTTCTACTGTAGATAAAAATGAAGACAATCTTTTAAATACATCTTCTGGTTTATCTTCAATTAAGTCGTTATTTAAATCTTTTACATAATATTTTTTACTATAAATACTTTTTGCTAATTCATTATCATCAAGATAATTTTCATGTACTTTGACCGTATTATTTTCTTGAAGTGTTCCAATGTAATCATAAAGTTTTTTGTAAGTTGAGATGCGTTTTTTACCAATTATTTTATTGGTTTTGCCTTCGTGCGAGAACATAAGAGGGAAATTTTTCATAAACGACAAATGGCTCCTTTCAGTTTATTTTTTATTAAATTCACAAGCTAGCGATACTAGAGAGTGTTACATTAAGCTATATAATCTTTTTACTTTTCTCGACGGGGACTAATTGCAAAGGGTATACAAGATATAGTAAAAAGCAATAAAAATATACTGTATATAGTGTTTTCGCGCCAAACATTATTTTTATATTTTCAATAAAAAAATGTTTTTTAGAAGAGATTTTTTGTAAAAAAATTATTAAATTAGCAAAGTAATTTTTACTGAAAATAAATTTAACTAAAAAATTGGGAAGTTATGAAAAAAGCAAAATTAATTTTAGATAATGATAAATCAATTGAACTACCAGTTGTGGAAGGTTCTGAAAATGAAAAAGCTATCGATATAACATCACTGAGAAAAGAGACCGGATATATTACCCTAGATCCAGGATATGGAAATACTGGTGCATGTATTAGTAATATTACATTTATTGATGGGGAGGAAGGAATACTACGATACAGAGGATATCCAATTGAGAAAGTTGTAAAAAATACAAACTTCACAGATTTGTCTTATTTGCTGATTTATGGTGATCATGATGATGAATCAGATTTAATTAAATTCAAAAAAAGTTTAAGAAAACATGCCGTGATACATGAAGATATGAAAAGATTTTTTGATGGATTTCCTCCAAATGCACATCCGATGGCAATCTTATCTTCTATGGTAACAGCACTTTCATCGTATCATCAAGATGAAGATATAAGTGACCAAGAAATAATGGATATTAACATAGTAAGACTGCTGGCAAAAGTCAAAACAATTGCTGCATACTCTTATAGAAAATCTCATGGACTACCATTTATTTATCCTGAGCGTGAACTTGGTTATGTGGAAAATTTCTTACATATGATGTTTGCTGATTCGCAAGAAGATCATCACAGTGATGAAATCGTTAATGAAGCACTTAATCTACTTTTAATTTTGCATGCAGATCATGAACAAAATTGTTCAACATCTACAGTAAGAATTGTNGGAAGTAGCCATGCAAATATTTATGCTACTATATCAGCTGGAATATCAGCATTATGGGGTCCACTTCATGGTGGTGCTAACCAGGCAGTAATTGAAATGCTTAAAATGATTAATAAAGATGGAGGAAACTACAAAAAATTTGTTGATCTCGCTAAAGACAAAAATTCTTCATTTAGATTAATGGGATTTGGTCATAGAGTATATAAAAATTATGACCCGCGCGCTAGAGTAATAAAAGAAATGACAGAAAAAGTTCTTAATAAATTGAATATTAAAGATCCATTACTTGATATTGCTAAGGAATTAGAGTCAGTTGCTTTAAGTGACGACTATTTTNTTCAAAGAGGTTTATATCCAAATGTTGATTTTTATTCTGGAATAATTTATCGTGCTCTAGGTTTCCCAACTAATATGTTTACAGTNATGTTTGCTTTAGGTCGTTTACCAGGCTGGATTGCACATTGGAGAGAAATGATGTTAAATCCAAATAATAGAATCAATAGACCAAGACAAATTTATAATGGTATCCAGAAAAGAGATCCAAAATAATGAAAGCATATCTTGATTTGGTAAAACATGTTCTTGATGAAGGTGTTCNTAAAAAAAATAGGACTGGTACAGATACTTTAATGTCATTTGGCTATCACTATAAAGTTGATTTATCAAAAGGTTTCCCTTTATTAACAACAAAAAAAGTTTTTTTTAATTCTGTGATNAGAGAATTATTGTGGTATTTATCAGGTGAAACTCATATAAGAAATTTAAGAGAACATACTAAGATATGGGATGCATGGACTTCAAAAGAAAAAAACTGGGAAGTTGGAAAAATGTATGGTTATCAATGGGTTAATTGGGAAAAGTTTGTAGANGATCCTGAAACTGGAAAAATAAGAAAACAGCATATTAATCAAGTTGANGAGGCTATTAAACTAATAAAAACCAGCCCTGACTCAAGACGTATTATCGTTTCTGCTTGGAATCCATCTGTACTTGATCAAATTGCACTTCCAAGTTGCCATGCTTTTTTTATTTTTAGTGTGGTTAATAACAAGTTGAACTGTCATCTAACTCAAAGAAGTGGAGATATCGCATTAGGTATTCCATTTAATCTTGCTTGTTATGCTACTTTAACACAGATGATAGCACAAGAAGTAAATCTTGAACTTGGTGAATTTTCTCATTATATAAATGACGCTCATATATACGTTAATCATGTTGATGGATTAAAAGAACAATTAAAACGTGATCCACACGAATTACCTACACTTATTATTAAGAATAGACCGTTTTGGGAATTGCAGTTTGAAGACTTCGAACTCAAAAATTATACACATCATCCAGTCATTAAATTTCCTGTAGCTGTATAATGGAGATACACCTAATTTGGGCTCAAGAAAATAATGGTGGTATAGGTAAAAATGGTCAACTACCATGGTATAACCCGGAAGATTTAAAAAATTTTAAAAAATTAACACTTAATTCCACAATAGTTATGGGTAGAAAAACATGGGAATCACTACCATTTAAACCTTTACCAAAAAGAAGGAATATTGTTTTTTCAAGTAAAATTTTGGAAGATGTTGAAACCTATAATAATATAAACCAATTCATGAAAAAATTAGATACTGAATCAATAAAAAAAATATTTATTATAGGGGGTTCAAGCATATATAAGGTTTTTTATGAATTCGCTACACATTTGCACATGACAATTGTTAATGATACAACAGACGGTATTGATACATTTTTTCCAATTAATAATATTGAAATTAAAAATAAATTTCTAAAAATTGACGAGATAAAGTTAAATGAAAAATCAATATATACATATTGGGAAAAAAAATAATTTTGTTAAAAATTATTTTAGATCCATTATTTCTAATACACCCTCGCCCGTTAGTATTGCTTCATTCGGTAATTGTAACTTTACTTTACTTTTATATCTAGTATAATAAGGATCTATGTCAGAAAATTGAAATAGATTTGGTAAAACTGGTATATTATTTACATCAAATAAATACAAATTTTCAATAACTTCAGTACCCTCAATTTCTATATAAAAATCATCTGTTGTAATAATTTTTAATTTTGAATATAAAGGTTCATTGTTTTTTTCATACAAATCTGTTATTAAATTTTCTTTAGCTGTAAAAATTCCATTTTGTCCATAATTCTCATAAATGATTCCTAAACTATCTGCTATAAATATACCTGGGATTGAATAGCCACCTCTTGAAGAGATAGTATTCAATTCATAACCAATGATAGTGTATTGACCGACAGTTCCTCTGAACCATAACCAATTATCAAATAATTTTTGAAGTTCAATATTTCCCCAATTATGATCATGGTAACCACTACCTTTAATTTTATTTTGTATATTTTCATAAGTCAATGTACCAGAAACATTACCATTTGGCACTGCGGCTAGCCACGCAAAATAATCTTCACCTGCATTAATAATACCATCTTGAGGTCTATAGGGATCTATTTTCGAATCAAGTTTTATATCCAATCCAAAACCATCAAAATCTTTAGGATCAATTTTAATTAGATAACTATCTAAATTTCCAACAAATACATTATTGTTATATTTAACATTACAACTATCTTTTGAAAAAAAAGTTTCTTTAGATTTAAAAAATTTAATTTTTTTATACTCTGTGCCATCTGGTTTGTTATAATTAACACCAATATAATAAAAATCTTTGATGGCATTAATTTTCCAAAAATACACAACAGCTATACTACCATCATCAAGTTTTGCATCAAAATACCACCATTCATATTCTTTTTTTTCTCCAGACGTTCTTAAACCATCTTCATAGGGTAATACTTCTTTACCTAATTGATCTGATTGTAATTCAGGATTAAAATCAGGATAGTCTTTACTACCAAAATAAATTCGAGAACAACTGCTCAATAAAAACATCATGATAATAATGAAAAAGTTTAATTTATTGGTACTCATTTTATTTGCTCATATTTATCTAATGCTCTTTGTCTGGAATAACTATAGTTAATTATAGGATCAGGATAATCTAAATCATGTTTTATTTCCCATGGCTCATTCAAAAATTTATCAGAAATTAAATTTAACTCGGGAACATATTTTCTAATGTATTTGCCTTCTGTATCAAATTTTTTTCCCTGTAGTATTGGATTAAATATTCTAAAGTATGGTGCTGCATCAGCACCTGTGCCAGCAACCCATTGCCAACTAGCTACATTGGACGCATAATCAGCATCAACTAAACAATCCCAAAACCATTTTTCACCTAATCGCCAATCAATAAGAAGATTTTTAACTAAGAAAGAAGCAACAACCATTCTAGTTCTGTTATGTATAAAACCTGTTTGCCATAATTCTCTCATTCCTGCATCTACAATGGGATAGCCAGTTTGACCTGTTTTCCATGCATTAAAATACTTATTTGAATTTTCCCATTCAAAATTATCAAATTTAGATTGCATATTTTTTGATTCAAGGTGGGGAAAATGATACAACAGATAATATGAAAATTCTCTCCAACCTANCTCAGATTTATAATGATCAATACTTTTATTTGGAATTAGTTGATTAAGTTCGTGCCACATTCTATTTATTGATATCAANCCAAATCTTATGNAAGGAGATAANTTAGAATTTTTTTCTAATGCGGGAAAATCTCTTTCGGACTTATAGTCATTAACNTTANTGATAATAAAACTTTTAAATTCCTCAATAGCAAAATCTTCATTTATNGTCCATANATTGTCAAACTTATNATACCATGGAAATTNATCTAAAAGATTTAATTGACTTAATGTAGTNTTGTTGTCACAATTTAAGTAGTTAACATTCTTTGGTNTGCCCACAGGCTTTTTAGGCGAATCGGAGTTTAAACAACCTTTTCTATAAAATGGAGTGAATACCTTGTATGGGGTATCGTCACTTTTTAAGATATGATATGGACGCCATAGTAATGTACAATTTTTTGCATGNAATCTAATNTTTTTTTCTTTGCATAATACAACTAATTTTTCAAAGATATATATATCTTGCTCTAAAAAAGGTTCTTCACAAAATATATTATCAATATTATAAAGGTTCGATAAATCATCAATGATTTTCAGTGTATTTGCTCTATAAAATTGAAGATTATTATCTAATTTCTTATTTAATGAATTTAAAGAATGATGCAGCCAATACTTTGAACTTGAACCAAGTGCTTTGTTTGTATTAATATCATCATAGATAAATACAGGTAGTATCTTTGATTCATTTAAGCATGCTTCATACAATACATCATTATCATTAAATCGTAAATTATTTTTGAATAAAACTAAAGAAANCATGTTATNAATCATANGTNTTTGCGTATTTGAATAATANAGGCACGACTACGGCCCATGCTAATGCNAATAATATGTAAGAAGTTATGGTGTGGATTTCAATAGAACCAATGCCTACTCCAGCACTGTAGGACAATGGTCCACCCACGAAACCAAGAAGCGCTGATATAGTATAATTATTCTTTATCACTTCAAGAGTGTACATCATTGATAAAGAAAATCCAGCCCACATTGATAAAATCCATAANGGAGATAANTGATATGAAGATAAAAANCCTCCTTCATAACTAATTAAACCTGACAAAGAAAAAGATGAATCTAAAAAAAATCCGCACGTAATCGCTATTAAAATTACTTTAATATCTCTAGATTTAAAATTTACTAAATAAAGATGTATCANTAAAAAAATTAAAGTTGCAAATGGTCCAAGATAAGGCTGATTCCATGTTGAGCAAAAAGCACAAAGCACCCAACATATTTTAAATCCAACTAAATCATANAGTTTTAAATAATTAATCATTTTTGACGAAGGTATGATAAATTTTTTGTATTAAATTCTANAGGTGTAATATCAAAATCAGAGAAAAGATCTTTGGAATCACATGTGTTTCCTTCGAGTAGCATGGTTAGTTGATCTCTNGTTATTGGAAAAAACTTAAATCTATCAAAAATACTAGCAACTAATTTTATAGGAAGAACTGGTGCTGGTATNGTAAATTTGTTTTTTTTCAAAGCTNTTGAAATAGTTTTGATAATTTGTTTCCAATTGAAAGAATGCATACCACCTAATGAGTATGTTTTCATATAATGTTTTTCATTTTGAATTGATTTAACAAAAAAATCTGCCACATTTTCTACATGTATCGGTGACATTGAAAAGTTACCTGCTTTAGTTATATTGATACCTGGAAAGAAAATTGGAGCAGGAATTGGTAGCTTTAGCATTGTATCTCTTAATTGTGTACAAAATTCTTGGTCATTTTTTGGTCGCCCAAAAACTAAAGATGGTCTAAAAATAGTATAATTCAGACCTGAATCTTTTAAATACTTTTCAGCTCGATATTTAGTAGATTGATATCCAGTACCATGCTCCTTAACACCATTTGCACTCATTAAAATAAAATGTTTAATATTATAATGTGCTGCTCTATCAATTACTTTCTTAGCAAATTCAAAATGTAGTTTTTCGTATGTGATACCCTTAGATTTGAATTGTCTAATAATTCCTATATTATATATTACGGTTGAACAATTCATCATGGTTTGATCAAGTGAAGTATTGTTATCAACTTCACCATTAATGATATTAATATTATCTATGTCACTAATTTTAGATTCACTTCCATTTCTGACTAAAGCATATATATCATGATTATGATTTTTTAATGATTTTAAAATATATTTACCAACAAAACCTGTGCTGCCAAAAACTGCTACTTTCATAATGAGTTACCTGATTGTTTTTTAATTTCTGTAAAAATTTTATCTAAGATTTTATGTCTATAGTTAAAAATACCTTTTATATCATGCTTGATATAAAGAAAGTGAACAAGCCTTCCAATAATTCCCATAGGAATCGCATACGTTAAATTATCTTTGATAATTGTGCCACCATCTTTTTCTTCAAATGTGTGAGTATGATGCCATAATGAATATGGTCCTTTAATTTGCTGATCAACAAATTTATATGGTTTTTGATAATGTGTTATGAGTGTTCTCCAATGTAATTTGATAGTATAAAGAATTGTTAAGGAGTAATCAATTAATTGTCCATCTTTCATTTCCAATGGTGTGGGTGTAATGATATCAAATTTCAATCTTGAAGGTGTAATTAAAGAAAGATTTTCTGGTTTTGAGAAAAAATCAAAAACATCTTCTAAGG
>PARL01000005.1 GCA_002711465.1 Fidelibacterota bacterium
GAAGATTTAGATGGTATTTGTGATGATGTAGATCCATGTGTAGGTGAGTATGATGAATGTGGTATATGTAATGGAGATGGTATTTCNGATAATGANTGTGATTGTGATGGTAATGTATTAGATGATTGTGGAGTTTGTGGAGGTACTGGTGTTGATGAAGATTTAGATGGTATTTGTGATGATGTAGATCCATGTGTAGGTGAGTATGATGAATGTGGTATATGTAATGGAGATGGATCTAGTTGTTTAAATAATTTGATTTCAGAATTACCATCAAAATTTTATTTATCACATTTATATCCAAACCCATTTAATCCACAGACAACTTTAAATTATGGAGTTTCTAAAAATTCAAATATTAGGATAACAGTTTATAATTCAATAGGTCAGATTGTATCGATACCTATAAACCATTATCACGCACCAGGAAATTATTCTTACANTTGGAATGCAAAAGATTATTCAAATGGGATATATTATTTCCAATTAATATCAGATGAGGTAGTTATTACTAGAAAAGCTACTTTGTTAAAATAATTTCATTTAATACTTTATTAAATTCTACTTCTAAATTTTTTTTATTCTTATTATTACAAATAACAAAATCAGATAGTTTTACTTTTTTTTGATCTGATAATTGTAAGTTCATTCTTTTTTTGATTTGGGATAAATCTAAATTATTTCTTTTCAAGGCTCTATTTAATCTTATTTTTTTTTCAGCAGTAACTAATATAATAAAGTCAAAAAAGTGGTTGAAATTTGCTTCAAACAAAAGAGCAGCATCAACAATAAAAAAATCATATTTTTTAATTTTTGCTTCGTGTAAAGCTTTATCAATTAATATTGATACTTCAGGCCAAACAATACCATTTAATATTTTTTGATTATTTTTATTTTCAAATGCTACTTGTGCTAACTTTTTAAAGTCTAAATTATTACTTGTTACAATTTGATTTCCAAAAATATTAATAATTTTTTTTTGTAAAACAGAATGTTTGCTCAAATGATTTTTGGCTTCTTTATCAGCATTAAATATATATGCATTTTTATTATCGAAGAAATTGGTTAATGTTGTTTTACCTGAACCTATATTTCCTGTTACACCAATTTTTATCATTTTAGTTCNTTTAGAATATTATGTTTCACAGTTTGAATTTTTTTAGATCCATCAATATTTATGACATTTTTACTATAAAATTCAATTAATGGTTTTGTTTGTTTATGATATACNGACAATCTATTTCTAACTGTTTTTTCTTTATCATCATCTCTTATAATTAAAGGCTCATTAGTTTTATCATCGAGATTTTCATTTTTTGGAGGATTATAAATTACGTGATAAGTTCTACCTGATTGCAGATGGACTCTTCTTCCTCCCATTCTTTCAACAATATCATCGTCTTTGACATTAATTACAATGACATGATCTAATTTTTGATTGGTCTTATCAAATAATTTATCAAGACCTTGAGCTTGAATTATTGTTCTTGGAAATCCATCTAAAATGAAACCATTTTTGCAGTCACTATCTTTAAATCTTATTTCCATCATATCAAGAATTAATGAATCTGTAACCAGTTCTCCCTTATCCATGAATTCTTTAGCTTTTTTACCAAGGACTGTATTTTTTTTAACATGTTCTCTTAACATATCACCTGTTGATATTTGAGGAATATTGAATTGTTCCATTAAAAATTTAGATTGTGTTCCTTTACCTCCTCCAGGAGGACCTAATAAAAGTATTCTCATTCTTATTCCTTATATTAATATTCCAGCTATAGTTGCTGTTAACCATGAAGCTAATGCACCCCCAAACATTGCTTTCGTTACTAATTTGGCCAAATCTTTTTTTCTTTCAGGTGCTATAGCACCAATTCCACCAAGTTGAATTCCAATTGATGCAAAATTTGCAAAGCCACACAAAGCATAACTTGCTAAAATTGCTGTTTTTTCAGATACTGCATTTGCTCCAGATTGCATTTCTGCAAGATTCATATAAGCAATTAATTCAGTAAGAACAATTTTTTGTCCTAGTAAACTACCTAGAATATGTGATTCTGACCAAGGTGCACCCATTAAAAATGCTAATGGCATAAATATGTAACCAAATATATCTTCTAGAGAAGTATCAAAAATACTTAGTATATAATTTGACAATGAAATTAAAGCGACAAAAGCAATTAACATAGCAGCGATATTAGCGGCTANTTTTAAACCATCAGTTGCACCATTACCAAGTGATTCTAATACATTTCCTTCGACNGGTTCATTCAAATTTGATGATAAATTTTCAAATTTCTCGTAGCCATTCATTTTTTCTGACTCTGGATAAATTATTTTTGCGATTACTAATGCTGCAGGTGCACTCATTATAGANGCCGCCATTAAATGTCCAGCTATACCTGGTATATTCTCTAACATACCAACGTAAATTGCCATAACACCACCAGCNACTGTAGCAAAACCTCCNGTCATTATAGCCATTAACTCTGACTTTGTCATTTTCGATACAAATGGTTTNATAACTAAAGGAGCTTCTGTTTGACCAACAAATATATTTGCAGAAATACTTGTAGTTTCAGGTCCACTTGTTTTCATTGTTTTTTGCATTACAACNGCCATAATTTTAATTACTTTTTGCATTAAACCAATATGATATAGCACTGCCATCAAGGCTGAGAAAAATATTACTGTAGGAAGTACTGAAAATGCAAAATTAATTACGGCAGGATGCATTTTTCCATCAATAAATGATGAAAATAAAAATTCACTACCGTCATTTGAAAAACTTAGTAATTTTTTTATAAGTTTATCAAACCAAGAAAATATTGGTTTTCCAAATGGTGTCACAAGAATGAAAACACCAAATAATAATTGAAGACCTAAGCCCCATATAATTAATCTTAAATCAATATTTTTTTTATCGTTAGACATTAAATATGCTATTCCAAGTATAGCTATCATACCTAATATTCCAGTAAATCTTTCCATTACTTCTCCTTATTTATTGTTCAAAACACTTTCGACATCGTGCTTCGTATTTATCAATTTCTCCAATAACCACTTGGTTTTCCTCACTCGTAATTCTTTGGCTAAAATTAGCGGGATCACCACATTGCATACATATAGCATTTACTTTTGTTACAAATTCTGCATCAACTAAAAGTTCAGGCATAGGTCCGAATGGAACTGCTTTATAATCTTTTTCTAATCCTGCAATAACTACTCTTTTTCCTTTTTTAGCCAAATTTTTACATATTGATATTAATTCGTTATCAAAAAATTGAGCTTCGTCAATGCCAACTACATTTGAATCTTTACAAAGTTTTTCAATATCTTTTATATCATTTATTGCTATAGACTTTATCTTCCTTTGATTGTGAGAAACTATATAATCTTCACTATATCTATTATCTAAAGAGGGCTTGATAATTGTTACTGTTTGTTTAGCAATTTTCGCCCTAACTAATCGTCTGATTAGCTCTTCCGTTTTTCCACTAAACATAGGACCACATATAACTTCAATCCATCCAGTATTTTTTGGTGAGTTTCTCATATCTAAATGTAAGTTTTTTTTATATTTGTTACAATTGTATCTATAGAAACTTTATTTTTACCACCAAATGGTATAATTANATCAGCATAATCTCTAGTAGGTTTTACAAATTTTGTAAACATAGGTTTTACTGTTTTATTATATTGTTCAATTATTCCTTCGATAGTTCTAGCTCTTTTACTCATATCCCTTTTTATTCTTCTTAATAATCTTACATCACTTGGTGTATCAACATATATTTTCATTGATAACAAATNTCTTATTTTCTTATCAAATAATGCAAATATTCCCTCTATAATGATAACTTTAACATTTTCTATTTTTTTTGTTTCATTTTTTTTTCGTGTATGAGTTTTATAATCATAGATTGGTGTATCAGTAGTTATACTTTTTTTAATATTATATAAATCTGTGTAAAGNAGTTCAAAATCAATTGAATCTGGATGATCAAAGTTATTTTTTTCTCTTTCTTCAAAAGTTAAATGCGCTAAATCTTTATAATAAGAATCAATTTCGATTGTTTGAACAGAGTTGTCATTTATTTCTTTAAGAATGTTTTTTACTAATTTAGATTTACCAGAGCCTGATCCACCAGCAATTCCAATTATATATATATTATTCATTTATTCTAAAACTCCCTTTAATTGTTGCAGTATTACCGACATTATCTTTTGCATTTATTTCAATTGTATGTTCACCCTCAAGTAAATCCTCANTAAATTTATATTGAACTAAATTTCTATAAGGAATATAATCAAATAGTATAACCTCACTATCAATTTTAACTTCAATATTTTTAATATCAGTAATTCCTGATAAATCATCCATAATATTAAAAGAGAGCATATCTAAATCTTGAAATTTATAAGTCGAATTAACATTAGGTATCAAATTAGAAATTATCGGTATTTCATTATCTTTAATAAGNGCAAAAATNTCATTTGAAAGTACTGATGTTGAGTATCTTTGATTGGCGTATGTAGTTTTAAGATAGTTCCATTTATCTTTTTTTGAATCATAAAAATATATACCAATACCAACATCATTTTCTTTGGATTCAAAATGAATATTCAATGGACGATTTAGTATTACTGTAGTTGGATTCAATTCATAAATATTAGATTTAAAATCTAGCTTATTTTTTTTATTGATTTCTTTTTCAATAATCCAAAATAATGTAGTGTCATTTATAAAATTTTTATTTTCATCAATAACAAAATCATTCATTTTAATAAATAAGCCTTCATTGGGATAAAATAATTTTGAATTTAAATTCTTTTTAAATGAAAAAGCTGGATTTGAATTAAATGAAACTTGTAAGAACTTAATATTATCTAAGTCATTAAAATCGATGATGTCAGTTGTTAATATATTTTGATTGATTCTTTTTAAAGGAAAATTAAGCGTTGTGTCTATCTTAATTAAATTGATAGATGCAGTTTCATTAGAAAATTCATTTTCAATAAATTGTATCAGACAGCCGTGTTCAAAGTTCTTAATTTTAAAGTCACCTTTAATTATTGGGTTTAATTTTTTGCTTTTATAGTAGTATTTTTTAGAATTAACACCATCAATACTTTTTCCACTAATTTTTATTACATTGAAAGGGTCGTTTAGTTGATTTTTATTAATAGTAATTAATTTATCATTTGTAATAAAAGAATCAATTGGTTTTGAATCATATTTATTGCATAGTTCAATTTTGTAGTCTCTAATAGTACTTAATTCATCAATTTTGATTATTATATCTTCTTTTGTTTCAGTAAAATTTAATATTATATCTTTATTGTCGTTTGCAGAAATTGTACCAAATATAATTATTTTATTATCATTTATGTCATTAGCTTTAATAATAATATTATGAATACCAGGCTCAAGATTATAACTAGGCCATGATCGTTTATCAATAAATGATAAACTAGGTGTATTGTTATATAAATTATAAAATCTCTCGTTAATTGTTCTTTTAAGATTATAATTTCTTTCTTTTAGTACTAGTGGTCCATCAGAGAAGTCATGTTTATTATACTCAACTTTATATTTTATTTCTCCATCAATATATAGTTCTAAATTGTATAGCCCATAATTAAATGGTTGCTTATTAACTTTGTCCTCTATGTTTAATGATATTCCAAATTCGCCAACTACAGATATGGTATCACTAATCATATATTCAGTCTCATTATTTTTTATTATATCATATTGCATGATATCAGTAAAGCCATCAATAAGTGTATTTTTAGATTTTGGAACGAAAGCAATTTTTTTTGGAATGGGAGCAATATCATCTTCTAAATTATAAAATTCATTCAAGGGATTTAAACATATATTATTTTTATCTCTAATTTCAAAATGTAAATGTGGCCCTGATATGGTCCCAGTATCGCCTGTATAACCAACTATTTCACCTTTTTTAACTACTATCTCTTGTTTATCAAAATGGTGAGTAAACACTTGTTTGTTATAATCTTTTTTTAAAATATCTATGAGGTTATCAACTTCAGGAGAAAATTTATCTAAATGCGCATATACTGCCAAATTACCATCATTTAGTCTTAAATATAANGTTTTTCCATAACCCTTGTAGTCAATCAAAATTTTTTCAATGTATCCATCCTCAATAGCATAAGTTTCAAAACCTATTTTACCATAAGTTCTAATATCAATACCTGCATGATATCGCCTTGGTCGNTCTTCTGCAAAAAAAGCAGTTATGGTATTACTAGCATTTGTTGGCCACAAATAATTTTGTCCTAAAAGACAAAAACTCATAGATAACAAAATAATTAAATGAGATATAAATTTCATATTTATAATCTAGTTAAAAAATAAGGAAATTTGTAAATTATTATATTGTTATGAACTATTCTGCAAAAATAAAAAATCTTTTTAGTAAAAAACAAAGTAACCATAAAATAAAAAAAACCAATATTTCTATATCAAAAGTTTCTTCTTCTCCAAAAAATATATTAGTTATTTTTCCATTTGAAGAAAATTTTTTTAGAGTTGCGAGTTATGCATATAGAAATTTACCTTATGACAAAAAACAAATTAATTTTCATTATTTAATTAATAGTAATTTTAGTGATTCTTTTAGTTTAAGAAGAGGTTCAACTCATCAATTTTCTTTAAATAATAATTTTGAAATTATTAATCTTAAAGATATCATAGATAAATTAAATACAACTAATTTTGATATTATCATTGATTTAAATATTAGTTATGATTCTAAGGTCGAAAATTTTATATTAATGCAAGATTCAAATTTTAAAATTGGGTTTAAACATGATAAGTCTGATTTATTATATAATGTACAACTAGATATTTCAAAATCACAAATTGCAGAAAATGGTTATCAAAAAATATTAGAATTAATATGAAAAACATAATTATATATGAAGACAATAATATTGATAAATTATCTCCCTTTTCAATAAACCATGCATCATTTGAAACAAAATGTGGAATTTATAATAATTTAGGAAGAATTTTACATTACTATGGAGCAAATACCAATATTACTTTAATTGTTAGAGATGAAATAAAAGGTCTCATAAGTGAAAGATATCCAAGTTATAATATTAATCCTCCAGAAATTCCATCTGGTATTTGCATTAATGGCGCAGCTGTTATTAATAAAAAATATTTTGATTTGTTATTATCTAAAAATTTAAAATCAAACAATAATACAATAAGTTTTATACTTAAAAATAAATTAAAGCTAAGCGATTTTAACGATCACATTAATAAAATTGATGATTTTGATATAATTGATATTCCATATATATCATATTTATGGGATTGCATAGATTTAATTCCATCAATTCTTAATTATGATATGGCACATAATGTTAAAAAAAATAAACTTAAAAAATATGATGATGTAGTTTATATAAACGAAGATAATATAGTTATAGATAATTCTTCTACTATTGAACCTGGATCAATTATTGACGCAAAAAATGGACCTGTTATAATTAGTAAAAATGTTATTGTTCAGTCTGGCTCAATTATAAAAGGACCAGTATTTATTGATAAAAATTCATTAATTAGTAATGGTGCCAAATTAAAAGGAAATGTTTTAATTGGTCAAACATGTAAAGTTGGAGGAGAAGTAACTAATACTATTTTTCAAGGTTTTTCAAATAAAGTTCATGATGGATTTATTGGCCATAGTTACATTGGCGAATGGGTAAATTTAGGTGCAAATACAAATAACAGTAATCTTAAAAATAATTACAGTTCTATCAAGTTTACATTCCCAAATAATACTTTAGATACAAAACGTGAATTTCTTGGTGTAATGGTAGGAGATTATACAAGAACTGGAATAAGCACCATGATTAATACTGGCTCATATTTTGGAATGGGTTCAAATGTATTTGGATCTGGATTTCAAAATAAATTTATTGATTCTTTTTCGTGGGGTAAAGACGCAAAAGTAGATTTTGATAAATTTATAAAT
This sequence comes from Fidelibacterota bacterium, assembly GCA_002711465.1. Lineage (GTDB taxonomy): Bacteria > Fidelibacterota > Marinisomatia > SCGC-AAA003-L08 > D37C17 > TMED6. Next base: position 8,022 of record PARL01000005.1, read on the forward strand.
ACTTTAGAAATCATGAAAAATAGAAGATCTAAAAAATTATCTAAAATTGAATTTAAATTTCTTGAAAAAATCTACAGTAAAATAAATTAAAAATTTATTTTATTTTTTTAATAATCTACTTGTTTAATCTTGTTTATTAAAATATATTCTAGCCTATTTTACAACCTATTTTCGGAGATAATTTGATGACGTTTGAGGGTATTATTTGTCCAGTATGTTCTGGACCATTAAAAGAAGAGAATTTTTTAGGCGCGATTGTATGTCCTCATTGCAATACTAAATTAAAACAAAAAAAATACTTAGCATTTCTTGAGTTTTTAATGATGCAAGGTCTTGTGAACGATATTGATTTTTTTGATGAGTCATTATATGGGCATGAAATCCAGAAATCAGAAACAGAAGAAGAATTATTAGATGAAACTATTCATGATGAATATGAAGATAAAAGCGAAAAAATGGAGTTCATTGATGAAAAACATCAACTAAAAGAGACCGATACTAATGAAGAAGAATTTAGAAAATGGAAAGGTATTGAAGAAGACTGGGAAGATTTTAATAAAAAAGATAACGATAGTGATTAGGTAATACATGAAAGAAAATAAGAAAAAACAGATAAAAATTGAACTAAAAGAAGAAGTTGCTCAGGGTCACTATGTAAACTTACCTATTGTTGGATTTTCACAAGCAGAATTTATTTTAGATTTTATAAAAGTTATACCCGGAATTCCAAAAGCTGATGTAAAATCACGATTGATAATGTCACCAATGCATACCAAAAATTTACTTTTACTTTTAAATGCTAAAATTAAAGAATATGAGAAAAAATTTGGTAAAATTCAGGCACCAAAAAAAGAAATTGAATCTCAGAATATTAAATTACCAGATGATGTATTACCTAATTAATTTTTGATATATTTTAATTAATAAACTACTAACTGAAATTCCTATTATTGCACCAAAGATTATATCCAGAGGATAATGCACACCTATATAAACTCTAGATATACTAATTAGANTTGCTAAAATAATAAAATAAGTTTTTACATTAGCATATAAATAACCCACAATCAAAGATAAAGCCCATATATTTGCTGAGTGATTAGATGGAAAAGATTTTTGTGAACTTTGTGTTTGTTTATAACTACCATCTTCATTTTGTGAAACTTTAACTAACAAATTAATTTTATTACTTTCAATTGCCATGTAAGGTCTATCTCTAAGTTTATAATCTTTAATATAACTTCCAATTTGATCTGTAATTATNATTGCTAAAGGTATCAAAATTANNAGCGCTAATCTTCTTTTTTTATCTTTAAAAATTGAGAAAAACCATAAAGTTAATAATGGAATAATAAANATTAAATTTTTATGAAAATCATGAAAAAAAANAAAAAAAGAATCAAACAAAGGATAGTTAAGATTAATATTGATTAATTGAAATATAATATTGTCAATTTTTAAAAGTATATCAAGCATTTAAGGTAAGGATATACAATCATCTTCATCAATTATATCTGGAACAGATTCTGGTTGTTCGCCAAATTGAACAGGCAAGACATCTCCAGAACCATCAGAAATAGCACCAGTACCTAAATAAAAACATGCATTTTCATCAGTAGGAGTATAGTTTAAAATAGTTAATATTCCATCACTTCCTGCAGGTATAACTGTTCCTGAAAAAGAAAATCCTAATACTTGTGATCCTGCAGCAGATATTGTAAATCCAGCTTCCGCAGCTAAGCCATCTGAACCAGATAAAATATTTGTGCCTTCAATAAAAAATTGAAATCCTCCAACGTCATGAGGTGTATTTATAATTACTTCTAGAGTATTATCAGTAATTACACCAAAATTAATTAATACAGGTTCTGTGTAATCACAGCAATTATCACTAGTTCCATCTTCACATTCTGTAGCTTCATCCCAATAATTATCTGCTAATGGATCTGAGCATCCATATACAACACAACTTCCGTCATCAATAAAATTGCATGGAGGAATAACATTTACCCCAAAAGCAATACATTCGTTTATTTCTTGATCACAGTACCAATTTTCAGCATTACTATTTGAACATCCTAAAATAGTATTAATTTGATTAGAATTCAGATCTTCCTCACATACTAATTGAGCATCTAAATTTGAGTCACATTCATCCCAGGCACCATCTCCATCATTTCCACAATCACAACATCCATTATTATTAGTGTCTAAACAATAATATTGTGCTTGAGGTTGATCACACCCACAACCTAAATCAGCATAATTTTCTTCTAATCCTGTACCTCCACTGACGCAATTATTGCAATCATCAATAAAAGCACCAAATTCAAGACCATTTGCTAAATCCTCTTCACCTTGAGGAGTGGATGGATCACAAACATTGTTACAATCTAAATCTTGATTTGGCTCTAATCCTGTATCACCTCCAGCACAGATACCACATAAATCACGTTCTGCAGTACCACCATTTACTCCATTACAATCCTCATTACATTCATCTTGACCAGTATCACCTCCTACACAATCACCACAACCGTCTACAAAGGCATCACCGTTACAAATATTATTACAATCAATATTATCTTGATTTATATCTGTAGAAAAACAATTATCATTAATATCATCTGTATTGTCACACCATCCATCTTCTGGTTCATTGCATTGGGTTTCTGATATATCTGCATTACCTAAACCATCATTATCAAGGTCTTGGTAGAAAATAAATTCTTGTGCGTCACCCCCGCAATTAAATAGACAGTCATCATCATAACAATTTATATTACTTTCAGCAAATGAGTCATAATTACATTTATCTTCTTGCATACAACCTAGTGGTGGAGAAGAAGGATAATCAATATTTGCAACACATCTAAATCCAGTATTGTTTGAAACTTGATTAAAAATACTGTAGCCTACATGGCCAATTTTCAATTGAGTTGTATCGCTATCAAATGCACCACCAACTTTGAAATAAACCTCTGGTACAGATGAGGTAGAAGTGTGCTCCCAAACATTTCCAGCCATATCATACAATCCAAATGCACTTAAACTTAAATTAAGATTTCCTAATCCATTAAAATATCCAACAGTCGATGTTGAATTTGTATTGTAATTTGCATAATTTTCATTAATTTGATTTCCCCAAGGATAATCCCAATCATTGTTATGCTTTGCAGCTAATTCCCATTGTTCAGTACTTGGCAGGGTCCATCCAAAATAATTAGCATAAATATTTGCACCGACCCATGTTACACCAGTAACAGGATGATCTAAATAAATAGATTCAGAGCCNTCGCCTTCATTTGGCAGATAAAATGTTTGTGTTTCGCAATCATATCTAATTTTACCACCTTGATTACTGTAATCTGCGTTANTATCATATATGTTATANCCATTTTTGTATATACTATATAAATTAGCTGGTATATTTTCATTTCCAAAATTGGCTTTTACATTTACATACCACCACTGTGTAGGTTCATATTGATCTCCAACATCTCTATCATGACAAAGTTGTGGATTTCCATAATTATTNCCATTTTCATCACCCCAAAGTACTTCAACAATTTCTACTTCTAAAGATTCATTTGAGTTTAAAAAACTTATAAATTCTCTGTTTGTAACAGGNAATCTCATTATATTGAACTCATCATTTACATTCATAAAGACTGGATCAATAGTTTCAGGATTAGTATCAACATAGTTTAAATTTACATTGTTAGTAACTGATGAAATAGTTTCAGGACTACCATCATCATTGAAACGTATAATTTGGGCTTCAATTTCTAATGATTGTAAATTTGATGGCGGTTGGTAATAAGCTATTAGCGTATCAGACAAACCACTTAATATTAAGTTATTATTAATATAAATGNTAGCAAGNTCTACAGCCTCTTTATCTTCAATAANAGTTATAATTTCTAATGTACATTCTTCACATGTTATTGATGAATTATCTTGNGGATACAGTATGGTAATTTCCGGAANTAAAACTTGATTTTGTTCTGTAGATTCNTCNCAAGATTGAAAAAGCATAAAACTTAGAATGACATATAAAAAAATATTTTTCATTAAAATCCTGTTGAAAANCTCATTACTATTTGTCTTCCCATTTTTGCTCCACCAACAATTTCTCTGCGAACATCATTAAATATATTTAAACATGATATTGATGCTGATAAATTATTATTGAATTCATATTTGTAATGTACATCAAATAAGTCATAAGGACCTATCTCACCTGACCAAATACCATCTTGCCAAGCAAATTNATCAACATGTCTATATCCAACAGAAAGCATACCATAATCATCATTTTTATAATTAAAATTTATATTCCATTTAAACTTTGGAGCATTGATTGGATCATTTCTTCTAGTAAGTTCATTATAAAATTCAGTTGTATTATACCAAGANAAATTACCATTGAAGAACATTTCATCACTTATAATTTGAGTAAAAGCCATNTCAATACCTTGNGTCCAAACATTACCATAATTTAAAACTCCTAATATAATNTCAGGTGGACTTGTAGCCCTTCCTTGTACATTATTNGAACTACATGGGTAACTTTCACATTCATATTCAGCCATACCTTCTTGTGGGCTCCATTCATCTATTCCAACTTTATCTAAGAGATTATAATTTATACCATATTGATTAGTTGTTGCATCAGAGTATATCCAAGGAAGTCCATTTCCATCAAAACCAAGTTGAGCAGGAGTATAAACATTTCCTGTTTCCAAATCAACAAAGCCCCATTCTCCAGGNTCCCTTGGNTCACCATCACCATTTTTATCATCTTGATCCCATCCAAAGTCACTNGCCCATACATCCCAATCTCCATCATCATCTAAACCATTCCAACCTGTAGAATAAGGGGGGTTAGAGTTATTTTGGTTGCCTGGTATAAAACCTGCAAATTCAAAGTCATCTACAGTAGCTTCTGAACCATCAGCATTATATCTATATATAACTGTTGGTGTAATAAAGGTTGCTGGACTGAAAAAATCTGTATAATGGTTAACATAATAATCNAGTGAAATTATTGCACCAAAATCGAATATTTTTTTATAACCTATTTCAAAACTATTTATTTTTTCTGATTTAATTGCAGGTATATCTGGAATATATCTTTCACCTTCTTTTACATCACTNGGTCTAACAATATAACCATCACCGTTTGGTTCTGGTATATAGACTAGGAAATTTGTTGTATCAAGAGGTATCCANTCAGATGGAACTCCTTCAAATGTATCNTACAAAAAGAAATATGGCATATCTTGAATTCTTTCAATATAGTTATCACCAAAATTGTATTTACCATAAAATTGAGCTTCACCATTTGCATCATAGTACATTGGTTGACTAATATTTGTATCTTCTCCAACTCTTATATAATTTGTTCCATCTTTATTACCTCTCAAATAAACATTAAATATTCTAAAATCATTAACATAATAATTTGTAAATAATTGAGTAGTAGTTGGTGTATTAAATGCCCTACCAAACGTNAGTCTCCATGATTCTGTTGGATGAGGATCATACATAAGTCCAAATTTTGGACCAAATTGCCATTTATGGCCAAACAAATTAACGCCTTTCTCTTCTTCAAGTTGATCATGATAATCTAATCTAGCAGCTAAAATAAGTTCCCATTTATCAGACCAAAGTTTGGTAAGTTTTGATGATGACTGAAAGTAAAANCCACCTTCGTTTGCTATAGCGTTATCAAATTCAGCTTCATCATCAATTATACCATTACCGTTTTCATCTCTACCATTTGGTCCATCGTTTAAAATTGTACCTTTTGTTACTGGTTCTGTTTTAAAGAAGTCAATACCCCANGTAACATCTGTATCAAGTGATTTGATTTTAAAATTATTTTGTATTTGATATGCTCTATTTTTAGATAAATCAGTTATGAGATCGCCTCTCAGGTAACCTCTCGTATCACCAGAATAACTACTATTTAGATAAGTTTGAAAAAACCAATTATTATAACTTAATTTTAATTGATTGAATGTGTACTCCCATCCATCAAGTAAATATCTTCCTACTCCTGTTACAACTTGAGATTTTGACCAAGAATATCCTGACTGCATTGTAATATCAAGATCATCTAAACCTAAAAATGGTATTCCATCAATATCGATACGCGCTTCAACTTTTCTATTATCTATTTCGAAATCAGGGTAATCATCATATAAGTCACCATTTGTATCGTTTATTTGTTGAAAACGTCCAACCAATTCATTTTCTCCACTATCACAACCAAAACAACCATCACCAGTATCATAGTTACCATCNAGTTCATTTNTATCAANTGGATTTNCACCATTTCCCTCTCCTGGATCACCTGTATCATGTATNCCATCATGNCCCCAGTCTTCAAAATATTCACCCTCATCATAAATACCATTAGGAGGGGGCCAAATATCAGTATTTNCATTGAATTGATAATCAAAATNATATTCATCANAGTTATCTACAATACCATTATTATTNTTATCAAGCCATGCATCACCTGGTTGCCATATTCCATCACCTTCACCTTCNTCAAATGTGTAATTGACTCCATCTAGACCATAGTCTANGTGNCCNCCAAAAGANAAAGTAGGTTCACCNACCTCATAAGTATCATTTCCACCTTCATCAATAAAATAATCACCAGCAATACCATCNTTNCCAAAATCTTNAGTANATACATCNAACATAATAGTAAAACCATCTTCATCCCATATNTAATCACCTCTNATATGATCNTCAGAANNGATTTGACCATTAACATAGTACCATGGNTTGTCTTCNCCATTTAATTGNTCTTCTTTTCTACCATCATAAATAATAATTTTTAAATCAGAATCTAAAGTTTCACCCCAATTNCTTATACCATTTCCATCATGATCNTATTCCCAAGATTCATCAACTTGACCATTACCATTATTATCCATACCATCATANGATAAATCGTATTCATCNTCTATATTTTCATCAATAAGNCCATCACCATCATTATCAATTCCATCTGCTTCNAAAAAGTCTTCATCAATAAGCCCATCACCATCATCATCATAACCATTAACCCAATCTTCTCCCATAATACCATCACCATCNGGATCTCCNGTATCCATACCTTCACCATTACCAATNAGGATAATATCTGTTGTTCCATCTTCAAGNGTGATTTCAACATATTTAGTTACAGTATCCCATCCNGATTCTGAACCTGGATTTCCAATAAATTCATTTTGTTGATAAACNCCATCNCCATTTAAATCATTCCANTANTCATNGATATTCCATCCATCAGATCTTACAATTTCTTTTATGGTTTCCCAGTTTGCTTGTTGATCATCACTTAGATTAAAAGCACTATTCCAGGGATTATTATCTTTACCATCTATAGTTCTATTNGGTGCACCNATCCATGTGTACTGGTGATTTTTCCACTCNTCTTCTGAAATATATTCCCATTCATATGCATTAAGGTATGAACCAGATAATTTAAAACTAAAATGATCNTTAATTTTTTTNGCATATCTACCATTTATTTTTCTTAATTGNCTATCATCACTNGTNCCACTNGCATGAAGNGAAAAACCNTCTGANGCAGCAGGNGGNTTTGAAACAATATTAACAACTCCACTGTGAGCATTAGCTCCGTANAATGCTGTTGCTGGACCTAAAATTACTTCCATCTTTTCAATATCATCTTGTGATTGGGGTATGGTGTTNTAGGAAACAACTCTNAGTGCAGGTATATTTGCAACTCTACCATCTGTTAATGTTAAAAGTCTTGAACTAAAACTACTNTTAAAACCTCTAACTGAAATTGAGTAACTNTCCATACCAGATGCAGTATAATCAACNCCTTTNAATCCTTTTAGATAAGAACCTAAATTTGTACTTGACTCAACTTGAATCCTTTCAGATGANATTAATTCTTTTGTTGCTGGTGAATTTGTTATTTTATCGTTNATNGTTTTTGTTGAACCAATAATCTCTGCNCCTTTGACTTTAATNTTTGAAGGNGATAACATTATATCTANATCTANNAGTTCTTTATCAAATAAATTAATTTCTTGTGAATATTCTTTATAACCTAAATATTTTACAGTTATAGTATAATTTGAATTATTAGGAATGTCTGTGATTATATATTGACCATCNACATTTGTACTTCCACCAAGTGAGGTGTTTTCCAAATAAACATTTGCTCCAACTAANGCATTACCNCTGTTCTGATCATATATCTTCCCTCTAATAGTGGCAGAGAAATTAAATGCTAAAAACAANCTGNAAATAAATATTTTAAATGTTAGTTTTNACATAACTTCTAAATTTAAGCATATTTATTTAAAATNANGCAAAAAAATATNAAAAAAACCCTCATCCATNNGAATGAGGGTTTTTAATAAGTATAGTTAAAATACTTGAAACTATTATTTTACTAGCATCACTTTTTGAGAAGCTAAACCATTAGNAGTTTCAGCTTTTACTACATACATACCACTTGAGAAGTTTGTTGCATCCCATGTGATATTGTAACTACCAGCATCCATTGTATTATTTACTAGAGTTTCAACTACTTGNCCCATNACATTGTATACATTCATTGTTACANGACCTGCATTACCAACATTAAGTTCGAAACTTGTTGTTGGGTTNAATGGGTTAGGGTAAGCTGAACCNAGTGAAATAACTTCTGGATTAATAANATCAACATAATCATTGCTGTTAGCAGCAAAAGTTTCAACGATTTCAAAATCACCAACTGANGTAAATAACTCATTACTTTCAGGCGCAACAATCATTAATGTTGTTGTTGTACCTTCTGTNTTNTGCTTTGCAATAAATGCATCATCAGTTAATTCAATTTCAAAATCANNACTATGATTTANTGTCATCTGAATAGCTCCAATGTAACCATTAGATTCCATGCTTACAGAATTNTCATTATTNAATATTTGAATTTCTGTAGCATCAATTCCTCTGTTACCTAAAATAGCTTGTACGATACCAACNACATCTAGAATATTAACTATTCCNTCAACATTAATATCAGCATTACAAANTTGGTTGTCNNTTAATTCTTCAAGTCCTAAAATAGCCTGAACTANATTNACAACATCAAGAATNTTNACAACATCNTCAAGTGTTACGTCACCATTTGCAGCACATTCATCAATTTCATCAAAATCGATATATACTTCTCTTACCTGNAGTTCAGGAATACATAATGGATCCATAGCCATNGATAAACGTCCGNCACANTCACTNNNATCTNNATCNNNTAAACAAGCAGGNTCAAAATCATAACTTCCATCTGAAACTANGAAAGAANCATCACCTGTTTGACTATATTGAAGAGCATTCCAAGTAAAGAATCCACCCCATGGTGTAAATTGAGCATCCATTAAGTAGAAGTTTCTACCTGCACTATCACCATAAACACAATCTGAAACNTATGCACCTGCAGCAGCAGAACATAAACCTTCAGCACCNTATGTTAAGGCTAAAAGACCATAGCAGTCCCAATTCATATTTGTNAAAAANTATCCNTCTGTACATTCAGAAGCATCATCAGCAGGATAAAAATCATGTGTTTGAATATTATAGCAAATTGTAGTTGCTTCAGTAGTNGCTTGAGCTAGAGCAGCTAATTCAGCNCAAGTTGCNTCATCAAAACCTANNCNCATACAAGCNNNCATAAATGCTGAAGTTGCTGGATCTNNATCNCCCATACCANCTAACATCATACATCCATCAAATACATCAGGATATCCATTTGCNTCTTCATCACCTTGGAATCCAGTTGTACATGCAGAAACTACNCCACCAAATANAGCACCACCAACAAGTTCAGNANNACCNAGAATATCTTGACTATAACCACAATCNGGGTTCATAGCTGTTGTACCAAAATAAGGTACACCAAATATTCTATCCATTGCTTCGCCTTCAGCAGTACAAGCNGGAGATGCAACAACATTACCATCAGCATCTAATTCAAAACANGCAGCTGTTGCAGCGTTTGCTACACAAAGATCGTCTTCACATGGATCTAATGGATCNTCACCANAACCACTCTGNGATAAAGGTCCATCAACAGCATGCCATTCNACATACATATCTCTNACACCATTNCCNGGAACAGTTTCAACATCATGNCCTTTAGANATATATCCAGCTGATGGACANCCTTCNTANATNGCGCAATCATTACCNGNNAAACTTGCATCACATGCAGTNCCATCAGCNTAAAAACCNGCAGCACANGCNCCNANNGCACCNGCNCTTTGTCCAAANNNAAAGAANTCTAATTCTTCACTTTGNGATAGTGANATACCACCTANNAATTGNCCTTGNAAANCACTTAGAGATGGAACNCCAATNGCATTNACAGTTTGAACNTATTGNGTATTNGCTAAATTAGANGTNTAAACTANTTCATCAGTGATNGGTAAAACCGNACCAGCTGTTNNNCATGTTTCTTCATCTAANTCAGTAGTTGGNTANTAACTACCTTCNTTAACAGNTCCNGTACCATCTTCGTTAAATGTNACATTNAAGAAAGCACCACCTAATTCAAGGTTGTCNTCATTAAATGGACCATTNAGAAGTTGNAAGAANCCAGAGTTTATCGGNATTATNNNAACAGGTGTATTNACACCAAATCCATAAACGTCCGATACAGTTGCTACTGTAGTTTGTCTTGCNAGACTAGTATATCTTACATTAGTACCTGTTAACTTATANGTACCAGCTGCATCCTGTGCAAGTAACAAACCAAAAGAAGCAAGCAACGTAATAAACATGAAACGTTTCATTTTTTTTCCTCCTTAGAGATTATTGTTTTATGTGTTTTATTTACTATTAATTTTATAAAATTTTTGTTCCGAATTAACGGTCAAAATTTAAAACTATTACAAAGAAAATCAAAACTATATCAAACGTGATACATAATAGACAAAAAAAACGCATCATAAGTGCGAATTTTCAATTGTAACACGATTGTAATACAAGTTAAATATTTTTTTGTTTTTTATCAATAAAAAAATAACAATGAATAATTTAAGGGGATGTGATATAAATCACCTATTGATTAACCATCTTTTGATAGATAGAACTAAAATAATAAAGCCAATACAACTCATCATAATTATTATGAAAGTTTGTCTACTTTCAGTTAGTTGATTAAAATAATTTATTAATAAATCAATCATTCATTTATTGAATTTGCTACAAGTTCAGCAATATCTAAAGTTTGCATTGTGTTTTCGTTACCAGTAACATTTTTTGCGTCTTCCATCATAATTGCGCAAAATGAACAAGCTGTTGCAACTGTATCAGCTTGAGTATCAATTGCCTGCTCAAATCTTTTGATATTAATTCTATCACCCTCTTGTATTTCATGCCACATATTACCTCCACCAGCACCGCAGCATAAGCTTCCAGATTTATTATCTTTCATCTCTACAATTTCGCCATTTTCACTAAGCATAGACTCAATGATTGATCTTGGAGCTTCATAAACATCATTGTATCTTCCAAGATAACATGCATCATGATAGGTTACTGTACCATCTAAAGTTTCAGAAACTTTAATTTTTTTTGTATCAATTAATTCTTGAATGTATTGTGAATGATGCACAACGTTATATTCACCTCCAAAATCCTTGTATTCTTTTTCTATAACTTGAAAACAATGAGGACAAGCAGTAATAACAGTATTAAATTTATATTTATTAAGAGTTTCAATATTTTGGTTAGCTAAGGTTTCAAATAAATATTCTTCACCTAATCTTCTTGCTGAATCTCCTGTACATGTTTCTTCTTTTCCAAGAATAGCAAAATCTATGTTTGCATTTTTTAAAATTTTCACTAAATCTCTTGCAATACCTTGATTTCTTGGATCATACGAGCCTGCACATCCTACCCAATATAAAACATCAACTTCTTTTTTTTCTGCTAAAGTTGGAAGTTCTAAATCAAAATCTTCAGCCCATTTTGCTCTTTCATGCTGAGGCATTCCCCATGGATTACCATTTTGCATAGTTTTTTCCAAACTTTCATTTGACTGCTCAGGAGGTTTTCCCTCTGATAATACTAAATGTCTTCTCATATCTGTAATTGTTGGTACATGTTCAATTAATACAGGACACTCTTCCATACATGCCCCACATGTAGTACAAGACCAAAGTTCAGTTTCAGATATTAAACCTCCAACTAATGCTCCATCATAATTATTTAGATTTAAAGTATCAGCATAAAGTTTATGTCTAATATCAGTAATAATTTTCATTGGTGATAGAGGTTTGTCAGTTCTTGATGCTGGACAAACTGTTGTACATCTTGCACATTCAGTACATGAAACAGAGTCAAGCAACTGTTTCCAAGAAAAATCACTAAGACTGTTTGCTCCTAATGATACATTTTCTATATCAGCATCAGGATCTTCAAGTATACTTGATACATGCATAGGTCTGATTTGACCTCTTTTAGTTAAATTTGTATAATAAATATTTGTTACTGAAGCAATTACATGAAACATCTTTGTAGCAGGCAATAGAGCTAAAAATAGTAAAGATGTAATTGCATGGAACCACCATATCTTTTTTTCTAATATTAACCAAGTAGTATCTGATAGTNNAAATGACAAACCGTAACCTACATATGAAAAATGAGCTGTTATAGGTTTATCAACTGCTAATCTGGCAGCCTCAGATAAAAATCCNCCCAAACATAGCAATAATAAGAACCATAAAATTCCATTATCTCCAAATAGATTNCCNCTGCTAGTAGTTGAAGAGTTTGGTAATGCTTCAGGTTTAATGAATTTCCTTCTCATTATTGCCATTATTAANCCTACAGTTAACATNAAGCCTCCTGTATCATTTAAAAAAGCAAACCATGGTGTGTCAAATTCAGGAAGATATTCAATAAACCATCCTTGAGATGCAAAAAAATCTACTGTCGTAGCAAATACCAATTCCATAAACCCCCAACCAATTAAAAAATGCATAATTGAAGCATACGTAAATCTTTTTGAATAAACTTTTTTTTGTCCAATTCCAAAAGTCAATCCATTGTATGCTTGAGATACAAAATTAGTTTTGTGAAGTTCTTCTTTACCTATTTGAATAGTGAATAGGCGTCTTAGATTGTATATTAAATATAGTAGTGCAACNAGTGCTACTAAATAAAATGTAATAGGAACACTATGCGGAGGAGTATATTCGTATTGATGACCTTCAATCATTATAAATTCTCTCTAATTTTATTGCACAATAAAACACATAACACACAAGAAATTTAACAATAAAATTATTACAATAAAAGATGGTTGTTAATTTTCCTTTATTCTTTCGATAAGTTTTGGAACTATTTCTAGTAAATCTCCCACTACAGTGTAGTCTGATATCTCAAAAATAGGTGCATTTTCATCTTTATTTATTGCCATAATTTTATCTGAACCTTTCATGCCAACCTGGTGTTGTATAGCACCAGAAACACCTAAAGAAAAATATAGTTTTGGACTAACAACTTGACCAGAGGAACCAATTTGTCTATCATGCGGTAACCAACCATAATCGACTATTGGCCTAGATGATCCTAATTCTGCATTTAAAAGAGATGTAACTTCTTCAGCTAAGGGAATGTTTTCTTCTTTTGCTATACCTCTTCCAACTGAAACAATAATATCAGCAGCTGATAGATCAACTCCACCTTTTTGTTCTTTAAACTTTTCTTCTGATTTTATTGTATTTTTAATATCATCTAAATTTAAATCAACAGTATTTATGTTAGTATTGCCTGTTTCTAAATCATCCGATTTAAATGAGCCTGATTGAATTGAACAAAACGCATTTGATTTTAATTCAAAATCATTATTTAATTTGCCTTGATAAGTTTGTCTTGTAACAATCAAATTATCATTATCATTTTTCAAATCAATACAATCAGCAATAAATGGGTAGTCCAATCTTGCACTAAGTCTGGGAACCCAATCTCTAGTTTCATATGTATGAGCAAATAATATTGCTTTATAATCTGTATTAATTAATTTTTCAAGGGCACTTGCAAAGTATAATGGATTATAATTTGTAAGTTTCTCATTATTAACTAGCGTCACTTCTGATAAATTTATAGAACTTAACTCATTAGCGGCTTGTTCATTAAAAGTTACAGCAGTTACATCATTTGATATCATTTGAGCACATCTTAATGCTTCAAGTGACATTTTATTTATTTTATTATCATCTACTTGTATAAAAACTAATATTTTCATAATAATCCTAAATCATTTTTTAATATGTTATGTAATTTTTCAGCAATCTCATCAGGAGTTCCATCTACCCTTACGGTTTCTTTTGTTTTCTGTGGTATGTACATTGATTTTAAATTTTCAATTTTTTCAGCATTTGTATCAACTTCAGACAATTTTACTGTTTTAATAGGTTTCTTTTTCATCATCATAATACCTCTAAGTGAAGCATATCTAGGTTTGTTTATTCCTGATTGAATAGTTAATGATGCAGGTAATTCAAGTTCAGACCATTGAAACCAACCATTTTCCAATTCACGTTTAACTTTGATTTTTGTATTGTCAGATGACTCTGTCTGCATAACTAAAGAACCATGGCTCATATTTAAATGCTCAGCCATAAGCACACCTAATTGACCATTACCAATATCATCTGACTGAAGACCTGAAAGTATTAAATCAAAATTTTCTTCATTAAAAACTGATTTAAAAATTTTTGATATATTTAATATATCATAATCTTCATTACTATTATTTTCAATAAAAATNCCTCTATCTGCACCTTTTGAAAGCGCATCTTTAACTACTTGTATTGATGATTCATCGCCAAAAGTGCAAACTACCACTTCACCGCCAATTTTTTCTTTAATTAGNAGNGCTTCTTCGACAGCATAATTATCACTTTCATTAGTAATAAAATTGAAATTATTTTTATCGACTGCTTGCTGACTTTGATCAAGTTTTATTTCATCATTTTTATCTGGTACTTGTTTAACTAAAACGCAAATTTTCATATATTATTCTTCCTAAATTTAAAAACCGACTAACTAGTCTAATTTAATTATATTTTATTTTTAGATGCAAGAAAAAACCGACTGACCAGTCTAATTATGACACTTTAATTGCACTTCTTACGTCNCCAAAATAAATATTTTTTGCATGATTTTTTAGTCTTGAGGTTATGATTAAATACGCCCAAGTTGGGATAGTAGCCTGGCTACAACCTTTTATAAGCACATTNAAATTAGCATAATTATTCCAATCAATTTCATCGATCTTATTTCTGAAATCNTTTTCTTTTAAAATCCCATCTGTTAAAAAATCATCTAAAACTATAATCTCCATTTTATTCCCAATTTTTACTTTTTGATTGGTCCTCATTATTNCTTTTTGAGGGTGAAAATCCAAGTTTTTTTCTACCTTCATCTGTCATCATCTCTGGTTGCCATGGTGGATCAAAAACAACATCAACATTCACTGTTTGAATGGAAGTTTTATTAATTATTTTAGATTTAATATCATCTGCCATAAACTGGCCCATTGTACAACCGGGAGTNGTTAATGACATCGTTATATTAACTTCATTTTCTGATATTTTTATATCATATATTAATCCTAAATTCCATAAATCTATTGGAATTTCTGGATCGTAACATTCTTTTAAAATAGAAATTATTATATCCTCATTTATTTTGCTCATTTAATTTTCCTTAATTTATTTTCAAACATTTTAACAACCAGTTTCATTTCTTTTTCTGTATTGAATTTACCAATTCCAAATCTAATTGTATTATTAATTTGGTGTTTACTTAGATTTAAAGCTTTTAAAACATGTGATGGCTCTGGATCTGAAGATGAACATGCTGAACCTGTTGAACATGCTATTTTNGTTAGTGTCATCATTATTTTTTCAGCACTAAAATCAGGAAAAGTAATATTTAAATTTCCTTCTAAACGATTTTTACTATCTCCATTTAAAATTAAATTTGGAAAGATTTTTTTTAATCCATTTAGTAAAATTGAACTTAATTTTTTTATATGTTCATTATCAGTTTTATAGTTACTGTTTGCTATATCACATGCTTTACCTAAGCCTACAATGTTATGAACTGGCAATGTACCTGGACGATACCCGTTTTCTTGACCACCACCGTGAAAAAGAGGATTTAAATTTATTCTAGGATTTTTTCTTTTAATAAATAATGCACCTACACCTTTTGGTGCGTACATTTTGTGGCCAGATATTGANAGTAAATCTATGTTAAATTTATCAACATCAATTTTTCTTTTGCCTAAAGTTTGAGCAGCATCAACATGAAATAAAATATTATTTTTTTTACATAAATATCCAATTTGCTCGATTGGTTGAATAGTTCCAATTTCATTATTTCCATGAATCATAGTGCATAGTTTTGTTCTTTTGGTGATTAATTCTTCTATTTTTTTGGGATCAATAATTCCATTTTTATCTACTGAAACAAATGAAATCTTAATATTGAAGTTTGTTAAATGATTTAAAACATCAACTACAACTTTATGCTCAATATTAGATGTAATGATATGATCACCGTCATTTATATGATTTCCAATTAAACCTTTCAATGCTACATTTACAGATTCAGTTGCTCCACTAGTAAATATAATTTCATCTGGTTTTGAATTAATAGTATTTGAAATACTTTCTCTAGCAATTTCAATTGATTCTTCTGCTTGCCAACCTAAAATATGACTAGAACTTGATGCGTTCCCAAATGATTCATTCAAGTAAGGTTTCATAAATTTTAAAACTTCAGGGTCAATAGGTGTGGTGGCTTGATTATCTAGATAAATTATATTTTTCATTAATTAATAGTAATTAAATCAGATTTTTTTTCTACAATTTTTCCAATGATATTATGAGATAAACAATTATGAATTTTAAGTTCATCAACTAAATCATTTAAGTTTTTTTCAGGAACAGATATTAATAAGCCTCCAGATGTTTGAGCATCATAAAATAAAAATTGATTTTTTTTCTTATTTTTATNGTTAACAAATGAATTAAAACATTCATAATTTTTTTTGGTACCCCCAGGTATGTTAGAATCAACAGATGCATATGCTTCCACATTTTCAATCAAAGGAATTTTATCAGCAAAGATTTCAGCTGAGACCTTACTCGACTCGCACATTTCTTTCAAATGTCCCACTAATCCATATCCNGTTATATCTGTACATGCATTTACATTGGTTTGGTTCATTGCTTCAGAGCCTTTTGAATTTGAACTAACCATTACCTTAATAATTGAATCAATATCATTTTTTTTAGCATTACCTCTTTTAATTGCTGTTGAAATAATTCCTATTCCTAAAGGNTTTGTTAAAANTAAAACATCACCTANCTTTGCATTGTCATTTCGAATTAATTTATCTTTTTTAACTATTCCAGTAACAGCCATACCATATTTAGGTTCTTTATCCTTAATGCTATGACCTCCTAGAATTGGAGTGTTAGATGCTGAAGCAACATCTTGACCTCCNTTTAAAATTTGATGTAATATATCTAAAGGCAAATCATCAGATGGAAAACAAGTTATATTAAGTGCAAAAATAGGTTTTCCTCCCATAGCATAGATATCCGAAAAAGAGTTTGCTGCAGCAATTCGTCCAAATTCATAAGGATCATCAACTATTGGAGTAAAAAAATCTAGACTTTGAATTAAAAAATTATCATCATCTATTGGATAAACAGAACAATCATCTGAGGTTTGATATCCTTTTATACTTTTTCCAAGTTGCAATTGATTTTGACTAAGTTTGTTTAAAATCTCTCCGAGATCTTTTGGATTTATTTTACAAGCTCAACCTGCACCAGAACTATACGATGTTAACTTAATATTGTTCATAAATTNATAATAATAAAATTAAAGTAAAAATAATGTCTAAATATAAAAATAATTTTTGTCTTATTTAATAGAATATAGGTAAATTATAGAATCTAATAATTAATTACAATTTAATGGCAAAAAGAGAAATAAATTCTAAAGAAGTTGATTTAATCACAATAAGATTTGCTGGTGACTCAGGTGATGGTATGCAACTTACTGGAAATCAGTTTACTACAAATTCAGCGCTATTTGGAAATGATATAGCAACATTGCCAGATTTTCCTGCAGAAATTAGAGCCCCTCAAGGTACATTAGCCGGTGTTAGTTCATTCCAATTACAATTTAGCAATCAAGACATTCATACACCTGGTGATAGACTTGATGTTTTGGTTGCAATGAACCCTGCTGCTCTAAGAGTTAATATTGATGATTTAAAACCAAATGGTATGATCATTGCAAATACAGCCAATTACACAAACAAAAATTTTAATTTAGCTAGTTATGAAACAGATCCATTAGAAGATGGTACTTTAGATTCATATAAAGTTATTAAAGTCAACATGAATGAATTAGTAAATACTGCGCTTGAAAATGTTGATTTACCTTCAAAAATGAAGTCTAGAAGTACGAATATGTTTGCTCTTGGAATATTATACTGGATATATGAAAGAAAACTTGATTCAACAATAGAATTTTTNAATCAAAAATTCAAAAGTAAACCTCAAATTATAGAAGCAAATACTAAAGCTTTGAAAGCAGGTTACAATTATGGTGATACAATTGAGGCTATTCGTACNACTTACAGAGTATCTCAAGCCAAGTTAAATAAAGGTACTTACAGAAATATTATGGGTAATGAATGTTTAACTTTAGGCCTCATTGCCGCAGCAAATAAAGCCAAATTAGATTTATTTTTTGGTGGCTATCCAATTACACCAGCAAGTGATATTTTACATATTTTATCAAAATATAAAAATTATGGAATTAAAACTTTTCAAGCAGAAGATGAAATTGCTGGCATGTGTAGTATTTTAGGTGCTGCATTTGCTGGAGATTTAGCGGTCACTGCAAGTAGTGGGCCAGGAATTGCACTGAAAGGTGAAGCAATGGGTCTAGGAATTATAACAGAATTACCATTAGTTATTATTAATATTCAGAGAGGTGGTCCCTCAACTGGTCTACCTACAAAAACAGAACAATCAGATTTAAATCAGGCGATGTTTGGTAGAAATGGAGAATGTCCATCAGTTGTAATTGCTGCACAATCAGCATCTGATTGTTTTGATACTGCATTTGAAGCGTGTAAAATCGCACTTGAATTTATGGTTCCTGTAGTTTTATTATCAGATGGTTATATTGCAAATGGTTCAGAACCTTGGAAATTGCCAGATTTAGATAAGATTCCTGAAATTAAAACTAAGATTGTAAAAAATACAAAGGATGACAAGTATTTACCTTACAAAAGAGATGAAAAAACTTTATCTAGAGATTGGGCTTTACCAGGGACTCCAGGACTAGAACACAGAATTGGTGGGTTAGAAAAGGCCGCCGTATCAGGCAATGTAAGTTATGATGCTGACAATCATGACTACATGGTTAAATTAAGACAAGATAAAATTGATATCATTGCANANTTCATTCCTGAACTTGAAATTTATGGAAATCCAAAAGGGGAACTTTTAGTGCTTAGTTGGGGTGGTACATATGGTGCATGTAGAGCTGCAGTTCAAAAAGCAAATGAAAATAATATGTCTGTTGCTCACATNAATTTAAAGTATATTAATCCATTCCCTAAAAATTTAGGTGAAATTTTATTAAAATTTAATAAAGTACTAATACCTGAAATTAATTTAGGTCAATTATCAACAATTATTAGAAGCAAATTTTTAATTGATACTATTAATTTTAATAGAGTATCTGGTAAGCCATATACAACAACTGATATTTATGAAAAAATTGAACAAGTCATCAAGGAAAGTTAACTATGTCTGAATTAAAAGATAAATTAAAGAAAAAAGATTTTATGTCTGATCAAGACATTAAGTGGTGTCCAGGTTGTGGTGACTATTCTATTCTAAATTCTGTACAAAAAACATTTCCAGACCTTGGCGTAGCTAGAGAAGATTTTCTNGTCGTTTCAGGAATTGGATGTTCAAGTAGATTTCCATATTATATGAATACTTATGGCTTTCACTCTATACATGGTAGGGCACCTGCGGTAGCAACAGGAGCTAAATTAGCAAANCCAAATTTATCTGTTTGGTTAATTACTGGAGATGGTGATGCTATGAGTATNGGTGGTAATCATTTNATTCATATTCTACGAAGAAATGTNGATATTAACATTTTAATGTTCAATAATAGAATATATGGTTTGACAAAAGGTCAATATTCACCAACATCTGAAGTTGGNAAATTAACTAAATCTACTCCAGTAGGTTCATTAGATTATCCATTCAATCCTCCTAGTTTAGCCCTTGGAGCAGGCGCTACATTTATAGCTCGTTCAATAGATAAAGATATTAAAGGTCAAGGTGTCATTTACAAAGAAAGTCACGAACATAAAGGATCATCATTTATCGAAGTATACCAAAATTGCAACATATTTAATGATGGAGCTTTTTCTGTTTTAACAGACAGAGATACAAAGTTAGATAATGTAATTTATTTAAACCATGNTGAGCCAATGAAATTTGGATTCAAAGATGCGCCNAAAGGAATAGTTTTAGATGGATTTAAACTTAAAGTTGTTAGTTTAAATGATTGTTCAGAAAATGATTTATTAGTTCATGACAAATATGATAAAAATTTAGCTATGTTAGTTTGTGAAATGACATATAATGAATCTCTTCCGACACCGTTTGGCGTATTTTATGTTGAATCAAAACCAACATACGATGAGTTATTTACAAAACAAATGGATGGCCAGCTTGAATCAAAAGGTAAAGGTAAATTAAAAGATTTAATTTATACAAAAGATACTTGGGTTATAAACTAATATTAATCTGCTCTTAGGAGACTTAAAATGAGAATTGAAAAAGATACAATGGGAGAAATTAATCTTCCTGATGATAGTTATTATGGAGCNCAAACAAAAAGAGCATTCGATAATTTTCAAATTAGTTCAAAAAAAATACCAAGATCNATGATTTCATCAATAGCAATGATTAAAAGATCAGCTGCTATTGTTAACAATCAGTTAAATTTTATTGATTCAAAAGTAAAAGATGCTATAGTTAAAGCTTGTGATGAAGTTATTCAAGGAAAATTTGATAATCAATTTATAGTTGATGTTTATCAAACAGGATCTGGTACTTCATCAAATATGAATGCAAATGAAGTTATTGCAAATAGAGCGTGTGAAATTCTAGGTGGAAACAAAGGTGACAAAACACTTGTTCATCCAAACGACCAAGTTAATTATGGTCAATCTAGTAATGATGTCATACCAACTTCAATTCATATCGCAACATCTATTGAAACTACAAAAAGACTAATTCCTGAACTAAAATTATTGAAAGAATCTTTGGATAAGAAATCACATGAATTTAAAGATATTATTAAAATTGGCAGAACACATCTTATGGATGCAACACCAATAACTTTGGGTCAGGAGTTTTCAGGTTATTCAAAAATGATTGAAAATTCCATTCTTAGGTTAGAAAATGATTTNCCATTTTTATTTAAGTTAGCTCAGGGCGGAACTGCAGTAGGAACTGGTATAAATACACATAAAGATTTTGGTAAATTAATTGCAAAAGAATTATCTATTGTAACTGGATTAAATTTTTCAGAATCAGATAACCATTTTGAATCGCAAGCAACTCAAGATAGTATAGTTCATTTTTCAGGTTCATTGAAAACACTTGCAGTTTCCCTTTACAAAATAGCTAATGATATAAGATGGCTTGGTTCAGGACCTAGGTCAGGGTTGGGTGAGTTAGTTTTGCCTGCTGTTCAGCCTGGTTCTTCAATTATGCCTGGTAAGGTTAATCCTGTAATTTGCGAGTCATTAATTCAAGTATCATCTCAGGTAGTTGGTTATGACAATGCAATTACACTTGGTGGTATGGGAGGAATATTTGAACTAAATCTAATGTTACCTTTAATTGGTTCAAATATTTTAGAATCAATAAATATACTTTCAAATGGTATGGTTATGTTTAGAGAAAAACTCCTTGATAATTTAAGTGCAAATGAAAAAAAATGTAATGGATACATTGAAGATAGTTTGGCAATGTGTACTTCACTAGCACCTATTATTGGATATGATAAAGCAGCTAGTATTGCAAAAAAAGCATTCAAAACAGATAAAACTGTAAGAGAAATTTGCATAGAGGATAATGTTTTAAGCGAANATGATTTAAGTAAGATATTAGATCCATATAGTATGATTAAGCCGAATGACAGCAATAAAAAATAATAGATATTTTAAACTTTTTTTATACTCATTTTCTGTCTTTGCATTAATATTTATCATTTTCTTAGCAAAGTTTTTTCAAATTAGTAGATCAATTGATAATAACACAATAAATCCTAACAGTATGTTTTATGGATTACCATCTGTTGACTTACTAAAAGATTACAAACCAAAACAATTATCTAAAATCATTTCATCAGATAATAAAGTGATTTACGAATTCTATGATTTTGATTCAAATAGAGAAGTTATAGACATTAGTAATATTCCAGAACATTTAATTAATGCCCTCATTGCTAGTGAAGATAGAAATTTTTACAATCATTACGGAATTCATATTCCATCTATAATTAGATCGCTAACAATTAATATTTTAACAAATGCAAGAGCACAGGGTGGTAGTACTGTTACTATGCAACTTGCTCGAAATCTTTATGATACTAATTTTCAAGATATAGGTCATGAAAAAACAATAACTAGAAAGATTAAAGAAATCATTCTAGCGATAAAGATAGAGCAGGTTTATACAAAAAGAGAAATTTTAGAAATGTATTTAAATTCAGTATATTTCGGAAATGTAAAATCTAGACCAATGTGGGGAATTCAAAAAGCATCAAAAATGATTTTTGGTAAAGATGTGAGTGAATTAGATTTACATGAAAGTAGTCTATTGATTGGTATTTTACCTGCACCAAATAATAGAGTTCCTTTTAGGCATCCAATCAATGCAACTAAGTATAGAAATATAGTTCTAAATAATATGTTAAGCGAAGGGTTTATTGATAAATATGAGTTTGAATTTGCTAAATCCCAAGAATTACCAATTGAACCATTCTTAGATAAAAGAAAATTTACTCCTTATTATGTTCAGCATGTTGAAAAAGAATTAAAAAAATTAAATAATACTAATTACAAAAACGGTGGTTTAATTATTTATACAACTATTGATAGTAGAATACAAAATATTTTAGAAAATGCATTTAATGAAGTATTATTGTCTGAAAAAGATGGTCTGCAAAAAAATTTTAATAATACTATTCTTAATAAAGAAGATATATATAATGAAAGATTGAAAAATATTTGTTCATGTGTTGAGTCTGATAAAGTAAATATTTTTAATGATTCACTTTATATGAATCTCAACAGACAAATTTATGCGTTATCTCAAAAATCTGATAAACAAAATGACGATAATTTTGTTGAAGAGGAGGGCACAGCTTCTAAATTATCAATTTTAAAAAAAGAACGTAATTCAATGAGAGATAGTCTTAGAAAAGAATGTTTTTCAAACGTTAAAAGAATCTTAAAGAATGATGAAATTATACCATATGATTTAAGAAGCAAGCTTTTAGTTCAAGGTGCTGCTGTCATTTTTGATATAAAGACAGGTTCTGTTCTTGGTATGATTGGAGGAAGACAAGAGGATGAATATCACGATTATTTTAACAGAGCAACTTTATCATCTAGACAGCCCGGCTCAACTTTCAAACCATTTGTTTATTTATCGGCACTCAATATGGGATATTCACCATCTACAACTTTAATAAATCAAAATGTATCAATTAAAGATAAAATAGGTTATTGGGTTCCTGAAAACTGGAACAATGAAGTTGGTGGTGTTTATACATTAAGACAAGGGCTTTACGGTTCAGTAAATTTAATATCTGTTAGAATAATGGAAGATTTAGAAATAAATCCAAAATACATCCAGGAAACAGCATATAAATTTAAACTCACTACACCTATAAATCCTGTACCTTCTATTACCCTTGGTTCATCTGAAGTTAAACCTATTGAAATAACATCAGCATATTCAGCTATTGCTAATTCAGGAACAT
The DNA here is from genome assembly GCA_002711465.1 of Fidelibacterota bacterium. Lineage (GTDB taxonomy): Bacteria > Fidelibacterota > Marinisomatia > SCGC-AAA003-L08 > D37C17 > TMED6. The sequence continues at coordinate 32,199 of PARL01000005.1, forward strand.
ATTTAGAGCCTATGATTATTAATAAAATCATGGACAAAGATGGAAAATTAATCAAAAGTTTTTTACCACAACCTGAAGTTGTTGAAACTGAATCATCATCATATATATTATTAGATATGATGAGAGATATTGTTGATGAGTATAAATTTAAATTTGATGATTCAGATGGAAATGGGAAATATAATGAAGGTGATTACATTTATGGTAGAGGAACTGGAAATTCACTTAGAACAAAATATGACTTTGGATTTTCTTATAGAGATTATGATAAAAATGGAAAATTTAGTAGATATAATCAAAATGAAATAAATTCTTCCAAAATTACAATTCCTTGCGCAGGAAAAACAGGCACAACAAACAAACAGACAGATGCTTGGTTTGTAGGTTTTACACCTGAAATATCAATGGGNGTATGGATTGGAATGGATGATAAAAGAGTAAGGNTAGGAAAAAATTCNTATGGCTCTTCAACTGCTCTACCTATTTTTGCAAAAACNATGAAAGAAATTTATGAAATAGGAGATTACTATTTATTAGGTAATAATTATGAACTTGATCCATCAAATGATTCATGGGAATATATTCCTGAGGGTGTTTCAAAGGTTAAAATTTGTAAAGATAAAAATACAGAAATATGTATTGCAAACAAGTTTTGNAGACAAAGTTATAATGAACTTTTTTTGGAAGATTTTGAACCTATTGAATGTAATTAAATTTCTTTAATAGCAACATCAACACCTAAATTAGTTGCAATAATATTTAATCTTTCAGTTACCTCTGGAATATTAATTTTGATTTTCACACTAATGATTATATCCATCATAAATAATGGTGTCGCAGACATAGGTGCATTTTCAATTTTGGTATTAACCTCATCAATATTTATATCAATATTTGATAAGTATTTAGAAAATGCATGTACAATTCCCTCATTATCAGCACCATTAATATATAATTGATATTTATTTTCGAATTGATAATTTTTATTAGATNTTGTTTTTATAAAATTAAAAGATAAAGATTCTATTTGATTTAAATTTTCTCTGAGACTTTCAATTTTATCATTATCAATATCTATTAATATTAAAAGAGCAAATTCTGTTTCTAAACCTATCATTTTGCTTGTTTCAATATTTGCATTATTAATATTAATTATTGAAGAAATTTCAGAAACAATCCCTTTTCTGTCAGGTCCATTAGCTGATATTATTAGTTTTGAGCGCATACTTAATATATTAATTTATATTTANTTGGNAANTCATTTAATANATCNATAGATTGATTGATATATTGACTTGCAATTANATTTCTNTTTGAACTTGANCCAAANACTTCAGCAATAGGTTCATTTTTANTAATNGATTCTCCGTGTTTTTTCAAAAATTTAATTCCTGCTTGAGGATCAACANNGTCTTCAATTTTTTTTCTTCCGCCTCCAAGTTCAATAATTGCCATTCCAATACGTTTTGTATCTTTTANACTTAAAAATCCACTTTTATTGGATTTAATAATCTTTTTAAATTTAGGTTTTAAATTAATTGAATTAATCTTTCCTCCATGTGAAAAAATCATTTTTTCAAATTTTTCATAAGCCCTACCATCATTTATAACAGTTTGTATTTTTTGTTTAGGATTAACTATTCCTGCTAAAGACATACATTTTTCTGTTAAATGATAAACAATTTTAGTTAAATCTTGTGGACCATTACCTTTNAGAGTATCTATAGATTCCATAANTTCACATAATAAACCAGAATAATTTCCTAGCGGTTGATTCATGTCTGTCAATGAATAATCAATATTAAGATTNGATTGTAATCCAACTTTTTTTAAATATTCGCCTAAANTTTTNCCTTCATTAATATTTTTCATAAAAGCACCATTTCCAATTTTNATGTCCATAACTAAATGATTTATACCTTCAGCAATTTTTTTGCTTAAAATACTNCCACATATTAATGGATTTGATTCNATGGTTGCTGTTAAATCTCTTAAAGCATAAATTTTCTTATCTGCAGGGCAAATCTCTTTTGTTTGACCAATGATAGAAATCCCTAATTGTCTTACATTATTTTTAAATTTATCAACGCTCAAAAAACCATTATAACCTTTGATTGATTCAAGTTTATCAAGTGTTCCACCTGTATGCCCTAAACCTCTNCCTACAATCATTGGCACNTAACAATCACAAGCAGCTAAAATGGGACCAAGTATTAATGAAACTTTATCACCTACACCTCCTGTAGAATGCTTATCTACTATAGGNCCATTAAGATTTTGAAATTTAATTTTTTTACCTGAATTAGTTAAAGATTNTGTATAATATGAAGTTTCTTTTTCTGTCATACTATTTAAATAGACTGCCATTAGCCACGCAGCAATTTGGTAATTGGGGACGCTTCCATCAGTAAAAGATTTTACAATGAATTCAATATCTTTTTTTGAATGTTCTTTATGATTTTGCTTATCTTTAATTAACTGATACATTATTTTTTATACCTTAAAATTATNAGACCAAATCCTAATACAATAAGATTTGGTAACCACATTGAAAGTAAAGGATTAAACATATTTTTATCAGCTAGTTGTTCNCCACCAACAATTAAAATATAATATAAAATAAAAAACATAAGACTTATTGACATNCTCACTGCCATATTACCTCTTTGCATTTTNATTCCAAGNGGNGCNCCTATTAACAAAAAAATTATNCTAGCAATNGGTATTGAAAACTTTTTATGNATTTCAACAGTATTTTTNTTAATTTTATTTATACTTCTATCAATATTTGTTAAATAACCAGAAACTATTGTTTTATTTGCTTTTGCTTTAACATTATATATTTTTTCTTGGTCTTGATTATCAATTTTATTTAATGAATCAATATTTTTCTGATCAATTTCAGCAAGTAAATTTGAGAGATTTACATTATTCGTATCAATATCAAACAAATTTAATCGTTTATTTATTTTATTTTTTAAAAATGATATTTTATTTTTTAGGGAGTCTATGTTATGATTAAGCATTGCTAAAGTTAATTCTCTATCTCCTCTAACATATTTTATTTTTCTATTATTAGTTTTATCTATGGGTACACTTAATTTATAATTTTTAAAATTTATTTGTCTGTATTCGTCATTAACAGAAATTCTTTCATGAATAGTACCATCAAACAAATTAAACATAATATTTTCATCATTACTATTAAGTAATACAGAGTCAGCTATTACGGTTCTATTTAATCTATTATTAAAAACCTGATGTATGATAATATCATAAAATTTTGATTTATTTTCTTTATCTCTAGTTTTGAATTTCATAATATGATTTGGTATTAAATCTGAGTAAATATTTTCTTCAAACTCAACATCTGGTCGTTTTTTTGATAATTCATGATTTAGTTGCCTCGCTTTATAATTCATAATTGGTAGTATATTGCAACTGAAATAGATTGTTATTATTGCTATGAACACAGAAGTTATTAATGAAGGCTTGATAATTTCTAAAACTCTAATTCCAGTAGATTTAAAGCCTACAACCTCATTTTCAGAAGATAATTTTCCATAGGTTAAAATTGATGCCACTAAAACTGCCATTGGAATTGCCATTGCAATTATCCATGCAGTATTATAGAAAAGTAGTTTTAAAAGAAATATTGAATCAAAACCTTTTCCTAAGAATTTATCTAACAATTTTATCATTAATTGTATTAATAAAATTGTGTAGATAATTGAAATTGAAATAACAAAAGATCTGATAAATTCTCTTAATATGTATCTCGTTAATACTTTCATTACTAGAATTTAAAATATATAGTTTGTATAAAAAACAAGGAACTTAATTAAATTTTAATTTGCTTTGAATACTATAAAGAAACTAATTTACGGCCCGAGAATTTGTTCGAGGTGTAGCGTAGTCCGGTTAGCGCACCTGCTTTGGGAGCAGGGGGTCGCAGGTTCAAATCCTGCCACCTCGA
>PARL01000006.1 GCA_002711465.1 Fidelibacterota bacterium
ATATAAAGAATCATAAAATTCATCTGACAAATAACTTCTTATGAAATTTTGATTTTCCAAAATAGTATCATCATAAGAATAACCATCAGTTGTAGACTTAAATACTCCCTTATCATAATCTCCCCATAAGAAATAATCAACATCTTGTACTGTTTGTGTTTGTCCATCCCAGTAAAATAATACTAACATTTCTTCAGAACCAGACAAATTGGGATTAATACCAAATTCTACAGTTTCTAAATTCTGATCTAGTATACTCAAATCAGGTTGATATCCATAATGATTGAAGAAATCATCATTATTTTGAGTAGTTATAGTATAAGTTCCTTCTGGTGGAATTGATGATCCTGACGAAAGTTTAACTAAAAAGTCAAAATTTCCTATTGATTCTCCATTAATCCATTCATAGTATTTATTACTATCAGACAAATAATAATTAGTCAAATCAACAGATTCACTAAGAGGGTTATAGATTTCTATCATTTCTGCTTGATCAGGTGTTATGCAAACTCTATTTAAAATTAGGTGATCTGCATTTCCAGAAAAAACAAATGATGTAATAAAAATTAAAAAATATTTCTTCAATGATATCCTAATGAGATTTATTAATCTATAATTATTTAATTAATGTTATTTTTTTTGATTCTAAAATATTATCTGCTTTCATTTGCACAAAGTAATCTCCACTACTATAATTAGTAGCATCCCACTTCACAGAGTTTACAGTATTCTTCAAAGTAAATCCGCTGTGTAAAATCTCAACTTTTTGACCTTTTAAATCATATACAGAAATTTCTAAAAATTGTGATTGTATTATTGAAAAATCTACAGAAATAGTTGGATTGAAAGGATTTGGATATGCTTTAAATACTGAAAAATCTTCAATTATATCTGAATTATTAAGTATNCCTTCTAAAACATCTCCAGCATCTCTTGGTAATACTCTGAAGTTNCCGAAAGAGTANGATAGCGGTCCAGTTATAGTNTATTCTTGGCCTGTAACTGGTGTAAATGANTACATTAAATCATCTACCATGTTTCCACTTAAAGTCCATTCTCCATATTCATTTGGCGGACCATCACATGTGCCTGAAATAGTGACTAANACTGACTCGNACTGNTCTTGTCCTTGAGAAATATTAACTGCATCAAATAGTGNATTTCCATTTGAAACGACATTATAACTACCTCCATCAGCAATAACAATNTCTGTTAAATCATAGTATTCTTCTACNANACCTGTTACTTCTACTTCGTCACCAACATTAACATTTGCATTGCCAAAATCTACAATCCAAATACCATTCCAAGGTCCGTATGAATCTTGAATAAAAAAACCATTTTCNGCNCTACCCATTACTATACCACTACTAGTNACAACTTGACCTNNNTATGGAGATGAACTTGTTTCACCTTGAACCTCTGAAATAGTTAAGGTTCCTGCAGATGCAATAACCGTGATTGTAACTGTATCTGTTGACTCATTACCATCTAGATCATAAACTGTTANATCAAAGTTTAGTGTTGTTGATTCATTTGGAGCNGTAAAACTTGGCATCATCGATTCTTCATCATCTAAATTAACNGCAACTCCTGCAGTTTGCTCCCAAAAATATGCAGCAACATCTCCATTTGTATTCAAACTACCTGAACCATCTAATGTTACAATAGAGCCAGCATCAACNGTTTGATTGTCCCCTGCNTCTGCTATTAAACCTTCNACAGGAGNTGGAAAATTTATAGNAGCAGTTTCTGAACTNGTTTCAATGGANACTAANTCAATNAAATATTTTGTTGGATCTGGTCCNGATGAACTACTATATAGTCTTGCTTGTACAACTAAAGCCTCTCCAGNCTCCCAATTTTCTTGAGANGTCGAAAATGTATGACATACTTGATCCCATCCTGTTCCANCAGTATATTCTTCATTNCCATCNGCAGATCCAGCATAAGAATTTATGTCATCATTGGATGTCCAACTTCCCCATACTCTCATTGANGGTGCTGAACCNGATGTAGTATCNTATCCATAAAAACAAGCTGTGATTTGATCGCCTTCTGAAATATCNGTTACCCAAGCAATAAAAGCTTGTGGTGTNCCATCAATTGGAGANTCAGAAACTGTTAACATATAGTTTCCATCAAATGGCGTNANACCATCTGTTTCACCNACATTTTCTACNTTTGCTAAATTACCATATGAACCTAAAATAGTACCNCCATCTTCCCAACTATATGTTTCTGATAAAGAAAATGAAATTAAGATTAATGAAAAAATGAAATTATACATAANTATCTCCTNAAAATGTAAAGTTTAAATGNACACTTAATATAATACAAAATCCATAATTAAATATCATACTTTAATGAAAAAATGTAAGGTGATCCTAAGGCTTGATGAAAAGAAATTCCATAATCAAATTGAAAACCCCTATATTGAAAAGATAGGCCGCATGAAAACTCACTTTTTTCATTTGAATTATAAAATCCAGTTATAAAATTAAAATTTAAAAACTCAGTTTCAGTACTAATTTTAAATGCTAAATCATTCAATAATGATTCATGATACATAATGTCTGTATGTAAAGTTGATTTTAAACTTTGTATACTGTAACTGGCTCCAATGGCAGCCTCTAATGGATAATTTATAGATTCATTTTTGGTTTTTTCTAAACCTAAATTATTCAATGCAATACCAAAAGATAAATCTTTATTATAGTCATATGATATGCCAAAATCAAAATTATATCCTGTGGATTCACTTGTAAATAATTGATTGTANACTAAGTTTGTTTTTAGTCCTATTCTTATATTTTCTTTTAATTTTGTTCCATATCCATATGAAATTAGCAGATGATGTACACTAAATACATCGACAGGATTTTCAGAGGGAGTTATATATCTTAAATCTATATCATCTGCTGTTAAATTAAAAATACTCAAATAATGATTATTTTTATTAGCCCAATGAAATTCAATATTTCCACCTTTNATATTTTGATACCAATTAATAGATGATACTTTATACCCTTTACTAGTATTACTAATATTAGAAAAATTAAATCCTATATTTCTTGAGTTTGCTAAACCACTATTTGAAGATGCAATTTCAATTGCATTATGTGGTAAAGAAATAGACTCTACACCAAATGTAAAAATTAAATTTATACATAATATAGCAATNAAATTATTCATCAAATCCNATACTCCATGTAAACAAATGACTCAAACCNTCTCCNTTGTATCCTAAATCTATTGCATAATCTAATATGATTGGAAATTGATTAATATTAAAATTATAACCAAAACCNAAACTANTATCACTATCAAAATTGGAGCCAAATCTTAATTTTATCTTATCAAGACCTAAATATTCAAAGCCAAACTTAGTAATATCAGAATTTGATTGTTGGTTAAAATTATTTTGTAAATACAATTTAGATTTTGAATTAATTTTAAATAATGTACCTATTGAAATAATCAAAGGATATTCTTCTTCATAAGAGTTTGATAATCCATCGCCTCTATCAATATCCCAATTTAAATATGGATTTAAAAAGTTATGCACTTTAAAGCCTAATCTCAATTTTGAATTTAAATTAATGATTGCTCCAAAATCCATAGTGATTGAGTTTCCAGTATATTTATCAATATGTATTTCATTAACATATAGATTCGAATAATGTATTCTCATACTTAAACCTATNCCTGTACCATTTTTTGCCCCGACACCAAAAGATAGCAGGCCATAATACTCTGTATTAGATAATTCATTTGTAGGATTATTAAATGAATCTCGTCCCATAAATTCTCCTGATGATGACCTTAATATTGCAGCTGATAAACCTGCATTTCCAGGCAATTTCTGGGAATAATAAAATGTTTGTAATGATCTATCTAATGACATCATAAAATAAGATAAACCATATATTTTTCCACTAGTTTGATTGAGTGAAGCAGGATTAATAAATGAATTAAAACTACTATAGTTATCTGCTACTAATGAAGATGATAATGATACCGATCTAGCAGAATGACCATATTGATAACTTGATCCAGGTATTGAAAAAATAAAAGATAAAAAAATTATATTTATGTACTTGATCATCATTTAATAACCATTAGTTTTGTCCAATAATATTTTTGATTAATTTTTAATCTACAAAAATATACTCCATTTGAGACATTATTATAATATTTATCTCTACCATCCCATAAAAATTGTCCACTACTACCAATTTCTTCTATATTATTAATATTTATAATATGCTTCATGCTAAAATCATAAATGTCCAACTGAGTATTTGAGTTGCTTTCATAATCAAAAATAAATCTCACATAATTATACCCCTCATTTATATAAAATGGATTAGGGTATGCAGAGAAATTTCTATTTTCATTTATATCATTCCATGTTCTATACATCGTCCAATTATATCCATCATCAATACTATAAAATAATCCATCTGGGGAGCCGGCCCATAAATATTTAATGTTTTCAATTTCTGTAATATTAGAACTATAAATTACATCCGTTAACTTACTTTGATTATCATCCTGAATTTGGTAAGGAATCCATAATTCTAAATTTATTCCATCATTTTTATATAAACCTTTATCAGTAGATGCAAAAATTATATCTCCATCAAAACTCAAATCGTAAACAATTGCACCAATGCCTTCAAAAAAAGAGGTAAATTGCCATGATAAACCATCATCTTCTGTGAAAGTAAGTTTATGTGGAATAGCTTTATTGAGTGATGGATCCCAACTAATTGCCCATAGCCTATTAAAATTTGAATCTAAAATCTGATTTCTTATACCTATGACCCATCTATCTCCCATACCATTACTTTCATTATAATGAATCCAATCAATACAATTGTTTATATCATTTATAAATCCTTTATTTATTCCATCTCCAGTCCCAACCCAAATGATATTATCATTTATATATAATGAAAAAGCCTTATGATTATCGTTGCCATCAGGTGGATCTACAGGATTATATTCATAATTATCTATATCAATGTTATCACATAATAAATTAATTTGATTATCCTGTGGAAGTGGTATTAATTCCCATTTTGGATTTGAAATAGTATGATTAAATCTTCTTAAACCACCAGCAAAACTTGTAGCGTATATATAGTCATTATATTCTTCTAAATCATAAGAAACATTATAAATTTGTGTTGTAATTGACTTAAATCTTATGCTGTCTTGATTGCCCCAGTTTATCCATAAATAAGATGATTCTGAACTATCAGTTGGTTGTTCAATATAATTCCAACTTTGTCCTTGATTAATAGACCATGAAATTCCTGTTCCCATTGGCCTATATCTATTATTTTGGTAAATAGATTTTGCCCCAGAAATTGCAATTAAATTTTCTTTAATTATGTATGCTGGACTTCCACCTTCTGGGAGATTTTCATTTTTGAAAGAGTTAAATATTGGCATTTGACCATCTGAAAATGTAATAAATGATAACCCNGAACCTGTTCTAACCCATACTGTATCTTGAGATTCAAAATAATCATTAGAAAATTCATATATGGCATTGCTACTAAAATCAGAATCTAAATTATTATCTGAATGGTCAAGAGGTTGAAAACTATCATTAAGATTAAATTCGATACTAGAAGAAAAAACTAAATTAATTAGTAAAAAATAATTGATAATTTTTAGTATCATTCTATTAACTCCAACAATACACCTTCTACTTCATCTTTCAATCCATCTCTATCTTGAACTATAAATTTAAATTCTATAATACCAGTTCTTCCGCAATCAGTTTGCTCAAATATAATTTCATCATTATTATAATANGCTGAACCATCAATAGGCCTTAAAAGAATTTCTTCATCATAAATGAATGTTGTATCAGATAAAGATTCTGTGTAATTAAAAATCCAAGTATCATCAGATATATAATTTTCTTCAATTATATCTTCATTACAATTTTCATCAAAAATACATTCTGTATCACATCCATTTAAAAGTGTTCTTTTAATTTCATATTTTACTTTTTCAATATTATTTAAACTATTTAAATCTTTAATAAAAATTCTTAAATCCAAAACAGTCCATTCAGTTTGATCTAATTGAATAGTTGAAGGGATAGTTATATCCAAAATGTTTGGAGCTATTGATGTNGTTAAATCNTTATTAAAAGTGTAAATACTTTCATCAGAAAATATTATTGTAATTTCTAAATCATATAAAAAAATATTTTCAGATAAAATTGGATTATTATTATCATTTGTAAGAACATCTTCAGTTACGTATACTTTTGAATTGACTTCTTGATTTTCTAATTCAAATTCATAAAAAGTAATATCATTATTTTTAATTACACCCGAAATTGACTCAATATTATTTAAAACATCCAAAAATTCCATATAAACTGATAGAGTATAATTAGAACTATTATAATCTGCATAAAATGCTGCTACATTGTTTATATAAAAGTCATTTATTTCTGGTGTTTCATTTGTATTTTCACTTTCACATGCAAAAAATAAAAAAATAATTAATGGATAAATACCTATTCTATAATTAAACAAATCCACTCTCCCATTTTGAGTTTATTTATAATACTAAATTTTAAATCATCCAGTAATCGAGCAATAACTTCTTCGTCATCAACTAAAAGGCCAGACAAAATCATCTTGAATTTATCTTGTTTATATTTATAAATATTTGGCAATAAGTCTAAAATAACATTCTTATTAATATTAACTAAAATAACATCATATAAATAGTCTTTATTATTAAGAACATCATCAATTTCTAAAGAATAATTAGATTGTAAATTATTTAAATTCATATTTTCGATAAAGTTTTCTTCACAGTCTTTATCATATTCAATTGCTTTTACAAATGATGCTCCATACTTTAGAGCTGCTATACTTAATATTCCACTACCTGCTCCAAGATCTAATATTTTATCTCCTGGCCTAATGTTTTTTGGCANAGATTCTATTATTAATCGAGTAGTTTCATGATGTCCTGTTCCAAAAGCCATGCCTGGCAAAATTCTTATGAAATCAATTTCATTTTCATTACTTATATCATGCCAGTATGGAACAATCTTTAAATTATCATTAATATTTATGATTTTAAAATTATCCTGGTACTTTTTATGCCAATTTTCATATTTTAATTTCTGAATTTTAAAAGTGTATTGTTTTAATTTTGAGTTAATTATTTTTCTTATTTTTATTTNATTTACTGAATCAAAATAGAAAATATATTTTCCATTNATCTCATTTGTACCTATTAAGTAATTATATAGTTTAGCATAAACTAAATCTAAATTAATAGAATCATTTTTTTCTATTGAAAGACTAAACCANTTTTTTTGGGAAATATTTTTCATCTACTATCTTTTCTTTTAATATATTCCAATATAACATTTCCAACAATTTTTAAACCCTTTGGTGAGCAATTTTCAACAGTATCATCAATAGTGTGCCATTGAGGATAATCAAAATCTATAATATCAATTGAGGGCACATTTGTACCTTTATAATAATAATAATGATCGTCATATATTGGTGNAGTTANTTGCCAAACAAATTCTTTATGCCCTAGTTCATTAGCAATACTCCATATTTCATAAACTAAATCTTTGGCATAATTATAAGAAAAGCCTTCTATTTTGAAAATTGGATTTTTATCTGCAATCATATCAACACAAATTGCACTTTTAGGAAGAAGNCCTTTATATTGTTTGACAAATGATTGAGTTCCTAAGCCCCANTCATCTGGATTTCCAGATGTTCCCATATCTTCAGCATCAACTAATAATATATCAATTCCAATATTTTTTAAAGGATTTTTGTTTATCATTTTGGATAATTCCATCAATAATGCTACACCACTTGCNCCATCATTTGCACCCATAATAGGTTTATTATGATTNTTAGGATTAGAATCTTTATCTGCTCTGTCTCTNGTGTCAAAATGTGCCATAAATAAATACCTNTCTTCTGAATCAGGATTNTGCTTAATCAAAAAATTTGAAATATTTATTTCATTTTTTGTTACNGGATGATAAATAATATCATTNAAAATTTNAACNGAATCNGCATATTTNAAGAANTGNNTGTTTAAATAATTTATTAATTTTTTATGACCATCACTTCCNGGATATCTTGGACCTATTTCACATTGTTTCTCAATATATTTAAATGCGCTNTAGGAGTCAAATTCAACTGAAAAGCAAAATAAAGCATTTATTAAAATCACATATATCATTTTTATCCTTTAATTTTAATTCTTACGTTAAAACCCAAGTCTCTTTCTTCTGTACTTCCAGTAGTTTTATTTTCAGTATAGATATAATTAAAATAAAAATCTCCNGTAATATAATTTGTAAAACTATAACTAATTCTNGGNTTAACTGATAAAGTTTTAGATAAATCTTGTTGATTGAAATCAGAATCATCAGTTATGATTACTGATGTCATTAGTGTTTCNGAGTTATCATAAGTTAAATCAANTCCAAAATTNATATCATTTTCAATATTAAAATCTCNAAAGAANAATATAGGAATTCTCATTCCACCTGTTCTNTTAAAATCTATNCGNCCATTTAATTGATTAGTNTGCTTTTGTTCNGTAGATGTACCGCTATTAGTNATNTATAAAGTTCTAATNTAATTTATTCTGAAAGTATATGGATTTTTATGNTTTGTCTTTGCTGTAAANCCAAAAAATGGTGAAAAATTACGACTATANCCCCATGTTAAAAGTTCNCCATCTTTATAACTAGCATTATAATCACCATTAAATGTATGTTGCAAAGTTATAGATCTAAATATTTTATCTAATAAAAGTATTTTTTCAACNCCACTCCAATTTACATTCCAATTAAATATAGGNAANCCTTCATCNCCTCTNATTCCAATAGGGAAAAAAGTTCTTGAAATATTTTCTGTAGGATCAGAAGTNGATTGTAATGTTAANACTCTATTATCCCTAAAGTCTAAACTAGTTTGTATTTTTTTTGTTAAACTTAAATTAGTACTTATNTTAAAATCATTTGTATANTGATTNTAAAATGAATTGACTGAACCACTNCTATCATTATANGCNGCTGAACCNTTATGAGGNGTNGTTGATAAACCAAATCTNTANTAAAAATTTGGATCTTCATTAACCANAATATTTCCATGCGTATTNCTTACTTTATAAGTGTGATTTAAATTAATTTTTGAAAATCTCTCTGAAAANGTATGAATCCATTGAAATATTGATTTTANTNCAGGATTAGAAATCTCTTTTGGNTCATTNTCNGAANTAGGNTTNGAGTTTCTTCCTCTTCTTCTATTTTTAGANTTTGATTTTTCTGGTTTATAATAATTTTCTACAAGTTCAGTNANTGAAAATCCAATTGANCTTGTTAAACTACCATTTGANCCNATNTTAGCAGAATTTTGATCAGTTGATAAAGCCCAAGAGTANGAAGATGAATANTTTAAATTTGGGTTTAACCAATCCATAAAATCTGGAATAAAATTAATATTAAAACCTTCTGATTTACTCTTTATNAAACCAAAACTTTCTTGNNNNTCATTAAANAATCCTGAAAATACATTTGAAATATTAGATTTTAATTGTTCTCCATCTGGCAAATAAATATCATCATAATTNCTNTTAATATCTTTTTGAAAACTAAATTTGATATTTTTTGTAACTCTNTAATTTAACTTATACTTTCTATCGAGATTTANAGAATANGTTGGCGTAATNGANCCAGTTCTTTGNGTNCTAATTTTATTATGNTCAGATAAATTAAGAGATGTAGAAAAATTTTCTGGTGACCAATATAATCTGGTTTCAGATATTTGTTTNCCAATTANTGGAATNAAATTNAAAAAATCAAANGGTTGAATAAANTTTTTATCTGAAAAATTATAATCATAACTNGTNGAAATTGATATATCATTTGANATTTCGCTNGCAACTGTTGGTGTNGATTTATATCTGTCAATAAATGAAAAATTAAATTTNATTTTGTCAACAGTNTATTTCAAAAANATATTNTCACTTTTTGAATTTTTATCNAATGANGTAGCAATAGATTTTTTTTCATTAATAGTTTTAATTTCTTCNGGAGCATTATCTAATCCTCCAGATAAAATATCACTACCTGGATAAAATTTTGGTGAAGATATATCATAATTGTAGTTAAAATTTATTGGAATTTTAACGCCCCATTCATTAGGTAAAAATTCACCTGAAGATAATTTAGCAGATAATGATACAGATCTTTGATTGTCTCCTGTACCTAGTCTTTCTTGTAAAAGGTGAAAATCACCATCTTTTTGCTCATATGAAGAATTGATACTTAATAAATCTGAAAAATTCATTGAACTTTTTAATCTAAATGCCTGACCTTTTTCTTTTTTAACTCCTGTCATACGAAGTTCATCTAACCATACATTTCCATATATGGTTTGATTAGTATTATTAAGTATACTTACTAAAATGAATTCAATATTATTTATTGATGGTGTGCCTTTAATTCTTAATTCGTCACAGAAATTACAGACATTTTGTATATTTTCATTCCATACCCATACATCATTAGATGGGTCATAAAAGGCTGGTGGCGGATCAAATATAAAATTTTCATTTAAATCTATAAATGGTTCACCAACATAATCATCTGTAGTAATATTACAAAATGGTTCTAAACAATCATATGCATAGTTATTTTCAGTTCTATTACTTGCATTTTCATAGCCACCATTAATTGGCTCACTAATAAAATCGTCATTATTAGGATCAAAAGAATCTCTTAAAATTGAATTTTCAGGTAACAGCAAATAGTCATTACACCTCTCTTGATTAATTACAATATCAAAATTTTCATTTGACTCACAAATGTAAGAAAAGGATAAAGTGTCCAAACATGAGCCGTATCCATCCTCAAGATTACTAAAACACCCATCGAGTCCAGTATCTTGGTATTCTTCCAGCGAAATCTGAAGTTTGTATTTAGTTAACTGATCTATATTGATATCAATATGATTTTTCAAATCCCATTTTTCATATATGGGCTGACGTATTTCATAATATTGTTCGTCTTTACCAAATCTAAATAATAATTCTACATTTGAATCTTCATTTTTCCATGATCCTCCAGATATTGTATCCTGATCTCCATATACGTACATGTTTAAATTTTCATATGCAAAAAAACTATTTTTTTTGTCCATTGGTAATGCTGAAAAACTTTTCTTAATTGCAATTGCTTGATCTGATTCAATACCTCCTTGAAAATTATCTGTTTTCTCAAAAGACATAACAAGAGATTGCTCTTTCATTCTAATTCCACTTACTTGATCTAATTCTCCTTGAACTTGTTCATTTGGTGGCTCATATTCATTAGGGTTGTCATGAGTATTTAAAACAGATACAGCAAAATATGGTTCCTCAATAAATTCATCATCAGTTGCAGATGCAATTTCAGATACATTTGTACTTCCTAATTCTAACCATTCATTACCAACAATCTCTAATTTTGAAATTTTTATTGTTCTTGGGTTATCTTCATCCTCAAAATTATTTTGAACAACTCCATCAACCCATAATCTAACATGCCTTATGTCATTCCATGTTGCGGTGGAATCTCCTCTCTGAACAAAATCATTAAGTAAAATTCTAAATAGTTTCCATTTTGTTGAAGCAATATATTCGTCGTAATCATCACTTGCAGGATCAATTGAGGTAGTAAAATAATCATTTCTAATATCTAAATTATAATCTTTATCTAAATCTTCTGTGTCTGGATAACGGCCTAAATCTGCATTACCTTCTGTACCATTATATTGTCGATAATAACTAATATCAGAACAGTCTGAACTATTATAACACCAGTTATCTCCATTTGGATCAAAATCTGAGCTTGGATTTTCATAAATTGGACTACATTCTTCTTGAATTATTGAATAAGTATCTGGTCTAAATTTACAATTACATCCCCCACTACCATTTTCATACAAATCAGGACATAAATCTAAACCTATATCTTCTTCATCTGATAAATTATTATCACCCCAACCATTTCCATAAACATCTAGATCTTCAGTATTTAAATAATTATCTGCATTTATATCTTCAGATACATGTCCCAAATCTATATGAAGCATAATTTCGTTTTCTTGAAAATTTTCTGCATTAACCCAAATCTCTAAATATTTTTTTCTACTTAAATCATAATCGCTAGTATAAAGAGAGGTGGTAATTCCATTCCAATACTCTAATTCATTTTCTTGATTTTCAAATAATGGTCTCAACCATAGTGTTTTTGTGTATGCATTACCTGCTTGACTTGAAGTTTCTTGGGTAGGCCAAATGTCTGTTGTTTGAATTTCATTATATGGATTATACCATATCATTTGTTCTTTAAATTCAAGTGATTTTAAATTACCCAAAGAATCGAAAGGAGCAGATGATGCTTTCCAGCCACGTGCACTTAAATTTAGAGAAACTGATCTTTTAGATGCCTCAAAATCATCTAAAAATCCTTGTCCTAAAGGATTAGGGTTCGGGTACACCTCAGCAAATTCACCTTCAAAACTAATTTTTGATGGTGCAGATGCATCAATAAATGATATGTCGTTTAGAACATTATTTAATCTTTCCAATTCTTTTTCATAACGTCCATTTATATTCCAAATGAAATTTCTCATTGGCTCATATCCAATTTCAACATTTTCATCCATTATTGACTGATCATAATAAAATAAACCTCCACTAATAAAATTTTGTGAATTAAATCCATATTTTAAATGTGTACCAAATAAAAGTTTTTGATCAACTGAAATTAACTCATTTTCCTCATATGTTATATTTATATTTGCTCCAGGAAGCATTGCGTCAGTATT
This sequence comes from Fidelibacterota bacterium, assembly GCA_002711465.1. Classification (GTDB taxonomy): domain Bacteria; phylum Fidelibacterota; class Marinisomatia; order SCGC-AAA003-L08; family D37C17; genus TMED6. The sequence continues at coordinate 12,906 of PARL01000006.1, forward strand.
AATAAAGTTTACTGTGCCAGAAAAATAATCTATAGTATAATCTACACCTCTTATTAAAATTGTACCATTTAATGAAACTGTTTCGCTGCCCTCAACAATCATAAATCCACCTAAATCAATAGTAGAATTTCCTGATGAATGTTTATATTTAATCATAAATTCATGTTCGCTTATAATTTCTTGATTATCTACTGAATAATACATCGCTGGACCATTATCAGTAATAGAAAAATCATTATTTTGATCTTGTAAATCAGTATCTAAATAGTACTCTAAATCTTCACTATTATTACCCCAATAAACATTTGAATTTGTAAAATCTGAATAATTAAAAACATCATCTATAATTTGTCCACCTACCTCTAAACACTCTTGTGGAGTAGCATAAATCGGAAATTCTAAGCCCACATCACATGCAACTTCAAAATCACTTCTAGGGTTATTATCATAAGCAAATGGTAAATGACTTGGTAAAAATAATTCTCCATAAATTGGATTAATTAATACAGTATTATTATCTACTTTGCCATCGCCAATATAAAAATCATTGTTTGAATCAAGGATTTCATCTCCATTAGAGTTTCTTGTATCTAAACCAAAAATTGTTAAAAAAGATTGAAAATTATTTACCTGACTGTGGGTTTCTTCTAAGCCTGCATTATTGTAAACAATGTCTAATTCAAGTGAATTTAAATCTGAAATTGAACTGCCTAGAGAATATACATTTTTAAACATTAAAGGCCATGTGTCGTAATTTGGAGTTGTTGGACTATCCATTTTCACTAATTTCATTGTAATTGGTTTTGGGTCTTGCGGCTGGAAGCCAAAATTCCCATTTAATTCATCATAATCATCCCCTTGTTCATTAAAAATACCATCACCATCTGCATCGCAATTTTCATCTGTACCATCATAATTTGGATCTTTACAAAAATCAAAAATTAAAGTTAGGTCTGTTCCATTTGTTAAAATTGAATCTTTAGTATAGGTACCATTTGTAAAATCATAATTTCCATAATCATAAGATATAGCAACAGCTTCTTGACTGCTAATATTGTTTAATCTTACATAGCCTAATAATCTATCTATTTCATAATCTTGGCCTTCAATTAATTTTTTCCAATTTCCTGAAATTTGTGTTGATGTTGAATCTTGGGGGTCAATAAATGCTGTACCGTATACAATATCTAAAACACCGTCATCATTTGAAGTGATAGATTTTTTATATACCTCGTAATCAAAAATTATTCCGCTTGGATTGTAAGAGTGAACTAAATTTCCATTATTGATTTTTAAAGGATAGTATTGGCTTTTAAATTTTTGCTCAATGAAAAAATATCTATCTTTAATGTAATTGTAATCATTAATAAAACTCCATTCTGATGTTTGTCCTCCCGAAAATGATTTGGCTGATTTTTTTACTTGCTCACGAGAAATGATCGATTGTACTTCAAGAGGTCCAAATTGATGGATAGTTTTCAATCCAAATAATCCTTCACTTTTACCACTACCAACGCTTACAAATTGTGTTGAAGGTAAACTTAAATTAATATTACCTGCCTCTGCTAATTGTAAAATATCATTTCTACTTCCCTCCCATTTAATTGTTAAATCATTTTCCCAATTAAAATCAGCCTCTGAATCTTGAGTTGCATTAAGTGTTAACTTTTCTCCAATTTTTCCTTCCATATCAAATCTCTGAGTTTGCTCAATGTCAATATCCCATGATTTGTTTTCATTTGAATTAAGTGCGATTAAATCCTTATTTTCAAAAATAATCTCTCCGTTTACACTTATATCACCTCTAATATTTAGTGCAACATTTGTTCCTCCAACATCTTGGTTAATTAATTTTAATGCTGCATCTGGTATATTTCTTCTATTATTTTTAGATGTAAAATTTTTATTAATTTTTTTTGTTAACTTTATTCTTTGATTATGAGAAATAGCGTTTTCATAATACCAACTTAAATCTACTACTACTGGAATACTAATATCATTTTCATGGTGTGTTTTTGTTATTATGTAAGTATTATTATTTAAACCAGCATCATTATCTGATTTAAATCTTTTTAATTTTTTAACAGATTTGATTTTTTTATTTTTTCTGTAAACATGATTAATACTTAAATAGTTATTAGTATAAGCATTATCGTAACTAGCATAAAAATAATCTTTATCGTCAAAAGGATGAGGAATGTTTGGTAAAAATTTATAGTAAATAGATAAACTATGTTTAGTTGAAATATAGTTTGAATCTTCACTAAAAATAAAACAGATTAGAAAAAATAAATGAAAATTATAAGATATTATTTTCTTTAAATAATTGCTTAAGGTTTGCAATAGCCTTTCCTCTATGTGAACATTGTTTTTTTTCATTTATATTCATTTCTGAAAATGTTTTATTTTTTTCTGAAACATAAAATATCGGGTCATAACCAAACCCGCTATTACCATATGGTTTTTCTGTTATAAAGCCTTTTACGCTTCCCTCAGACACAAGTTCCAAATCATTACTTACAAAAGTTACAACCGTTTTAAACGTTGCTGTTCTATATTTTTGATCAATACCTTTGAGTTCTTTAAGCATTTTTGAAACGTTATCATTGTAAGAAGCATTAGGTCCTGCATACCTTGCTGAATATATGCCCGGGGCACCTTTTAGAGCATCAACCTCTAATCCTGTATCATCAGATATAGTAGGTATTTTTGTTAGATTAAAAACAGTTCTTGATTTAATAAATGCATTTTCTTCCAAAGTGTTTCCATCCTCAATGATTTCTTTGATTTCAGGAAAGTCTGATAAGGTTAAAATCTTAATATTATAGTCGCTTAGTGACTCTTGCAATTCCTTACATTTGTCTAAATTGTGAGTAGCTAAAATTATTTCCATAAATATGTATATTTATATTAAATTAATCATCTTTAATTTAGAGCTATTATTTAAATTGATAAATTTTTATTTTGGTCGGATAGCTCAGTTGGTAGAGCAGAGGACTGAAAATCCTCGTGTCGGCGGTTCGATTCCGTCTCCGACCACTTAAAATCCCTTCAGAAATGAAGGGATTTTTTGTTTAAATTATTATATATGAAATATTTTACTAAGAATATAATACTTTACTTGATTTGGCTAATTCTAGTGATTTTATGGAATTTTTTGTATCCAGATGTAGAGCCAATTTACGATGTTATTGCTGCCATATTACTGTCATTAATTAACTTGAAATTTAAGAAGTTATTTTAAACCTATCTCTTTTAATCTTTCATCTAAATATGATTTTGCTGTATAATTTTCAGACAATTTAACATCATCTCTTGCATGTACAAAAAAAGGCATTGAGTATCTTGACATATTTCTTTCAGATGGATTAATAACTCTATGAGTGGTAGAAGGAAAATACCCGCCTGAACATTCTTGTAACATATCGCCTATATTGACAACTATATAATCAGGACTAGTAGATACATCAATCCATTTGCCATCATTAGAAAGTACCTGAAGGCCAGGTTCTGAACCTGCTACTAATAATGTTATTAAATTAATATCTTCGTGGGCACCTGCTCTAATGGCCATTGGATTATCTTTGTTGTTGAGTGGTGGATAATGAATAACTCTTAATAAATTAGTTTCACTATTTTTAATCATCTGATTTAAAGGCATAGAATATTTTTTCTTTATATTTTCAGGTGAGTGATTGTTAATTTCTAACAACATTTTATCCGCCATATTTTTAAATTCTGAAACTAATAAATTTGTATTATTTGATAATTCAGTTGGATATCTACCCCAATCATAAATATGAAAAAACTCTTTTAAGTCTTTGATGTCACTATCTTTAGCGTTTTCTGATAAATATGGAAAGTATCCATCTTGTTTAACTAAATCAAAATGATAGTCATTTTTTACTTCTTTGCTAAAAAAAACTTTCCATTCATCATAAATTGTATCAATTAGAGTATGAGAAATTGGATGATTTTTAATTACTGCAAAGCCAGTATTTCTTAAAGAGGTTGTTAATTTCTGTCCTAATTCAGGAGATTGATAATCTATTGTTAATATTTTATTCATTGGAAAGTATATTTTCTATAAAATTGATGTTTACCAATCGTCATCTCCCCATTCTTCATCATCAACAATAATACTATTTTTTGCCCACATTTGTCCAAAATACCATTTTTGGTAATCTTCTTTTGATACGATGAACATATCTCCTTTAGCCATCGCAGAATGACCACTTCCACAAAGCTGCGCACATCCAATCTGAAAAGTATCTCTTCCATATTTTTTATCAAATATTTCTGCTCTCAATGATGATTGATTTTCTGCAGTTTGGTCACCATTAAAATCTAAAAATTCATAATCATAATTTTCAGGATCTGCAATATAATCCCATAAAACAAATTCCTCAGATGGGTTTAAATCTTCTAAAAATTCTTTGGTTGTCTTCTCAGGTGTAAAAAATATAGCAACTTTTTGACCTGGAATAGCATCCTGTTTTACTCGAAATTCAGGTAAAAATAAACTATGTATTACATCTTTTGAGGTCAGGTAAATTAAAACCGGTTTTCCTACTTCAAGAATAAGCTCATCTTGTAATACAATGTCATCTTTACTATCTGGATGATTCCAATCTAGTCCAATATACTCTCCTTCACCATCATTTACTAAATGTAAATGCCTTGGTCCAAATTTACCATCAGGTCCAGGGTAGTGAATGTTATAATTAAATGTTTGAGCAATAATATGTATTACTTGTTTATCTTTATTAATTTCATTTTCTGGGAAAAAAGTCGTTATATCATCTTGCTCAACTCCTTCAATATCAAGAAAACTATTTCTCAAATCTATAATTGATGCTTCAATTGGCTGATTTTGAGGTTTGTCAATATTTATTTTTAAATCCTGCCATTTAGGTAAAGCAAGCGCAATCAGTAAAAATGCTTCAAACAAAACGACTCCAACTTCAGCATATGTTGAGTAATGCGAAGTTACGCCTTCGTAATTAGCTTTTGGATTTTTAGACTGCCTAAATTTGAAAAGTGTATAAATGAAATATGCACCCCATCCTACAAAAAGTATAAACATCAAATAATGGACCCAATATATTAAATTATCAATATGTTGACCGTGTGAAGAATAATTAGGCGGCATATAACTATCAATAAATGATTTAATAAAATTCATACTATGATTCCTGTGATTTTTTGGCCAAATTATACATGAAAAGACCAATACTACTTAAAACAAACATAATAACTCCAAGTAAAACCCAAATACCTGCCTGCACTGCTTTAACAGCAGGTTCATCAGGGTCACCGTAACATACAGCACAAGCTGATAAAATATCAATCAATGCTATCATAACTATCCATATCATAAACTCAACTCCTTAACTTTAGCATAAAATTTAATTCCATAAAAACCGATTATAATAATCGAAAAAAGTGAACCATAAAAATAATACATCATATCATTTGTAAATGACCAATATGCAAGGAATGCAAATAAAAGTATCGATGCTACCACAAATATAATATGAAAATGTTTAATTGAAGGCATTCTAGTGATCTTCCTCATTATGATGTTTTGGCTCATAAAACTTTACATAATTATCCGTATCTACATATTGTTCATGTTCCGATGAATGAGACTCTCCACTAGATCTCCAAGACATTGGCATGAATAATAATACAAACAAAAATAACACTGATGCTAAAAGTGTATAGTATATTGTACTACTCTCATCATTTAAATGCATAAAATATGCTGACACTAAATATCCTTTAACACATGCTATAGATAATCCAACAAATAATATCCAAAATATAGGACTAAATGGCAAAAATGTGTATTCTTCAAAAGGTATATATGAAACTGCAACAGTTAAAACTGTAAATGCTAGCAGTGCATAAAATACATTTCGATAAACTTTTATATGTGATTGTATATCATGACTTGACATAAATTTTTCCTATAGTAAATAGATTGATGGAAATAAAAATATCCATACTAAATCAACAAAATGCCAATAAAGTCCTGCTACTTCAATTCTATTGGTAAATCTTTCCGGCTCTGTATTCCACATCTTTGAACCAACAGGCAACCAAAAATAAGCATTAACAATTATTCCACCGATGATATGTAAACCATGTAAGCCAGTCATAGTAAAATAAACTGCATAAAAATTATGTGTCCACGGAAAATGTCCTGCATCAAATTTTGAGGTATATTCAAAATATTTTATAACTAAAAATATTACCGAACATAATAATGTTATGCCCATATAAAATTTGAATTTAGATAAATCTTTAAGTTTAAGTGAAACCCAAGACATAACAAATGTTACACTCGACAAAATAAGAACTGCTGTATTCAAAGTTGCTAATGGTACATTTAAATGAGCCTCTTTAACATGTAACATCCAAAAAGGGTCACCAGTTCTTAGAATGATGTATGTTGAAAATAATGCTCCAAATAACATGATTTCTGATGCCAAAAATAACCAAATACCTAATTTACTATTATATAAACCAGTATCTTTTCTTTCTTCAACATTATAAGGTATTTCAATATCCATAATTATTTATTCCTCTGTTTGTGGATAATAATCCTTATCACGACCTTCAACGCTATATTCATATGCTCCTCTGTAAACACTTGGTATGACCTCAAAGTTACCATGGCCTAAAGGTGGAGAGGTTGCATCCGTCCATTCAATAGTTGTAGCATTCCAAGGATTTGGATCAGTCTCTGTTTCATATCTCTTTCTAAATATTGTCCAAAAGAAGTTATAAATGAAAAATAGTTGGAAGAAGAAAAGTAAAAATGCTGAAATAGACATTATTTCGTTTAAATATAAAACCTCTTTAGCATGAGCGTAGTCATAACCACCATTTGCCATTCTTCTAGATAAACCTGTTAATCCTTGTAAAAACATAGGCATAAAAATTCCATTCATACATACAAATGAGCCATAAAAATGTATTTTTCCTAAAACTTCACTCATTGCTTTGCCAGTAATCTTTGGAAACCAAAAATAAATTCCAGCAAAAATTGCAAAAATGGTACCAGGTGCAACCACATAATGGAAGTGACCAATAACATAATATGTATCATGCAAGTGAATGTCAGCAGTTGCTAATCCAAGTGGCAATCCCGTAAGTCCTCCGATACCAAACATTGGAAGAAATGATAACGCAAATAACATTGGCGTATTAAATCTAATCGAGCCTCCCCAAAGTGATAAAAATAAAGCTGATAATATAATGACTGATGGAATTGAAATAATCATTGTAGTTATCATGAAGAAACTACTCATAGTTGTTCCCATACCAGTTAAAAACATATGGTGGGCCCAAACAATAAAAGACATAAATCCTAACCATACACTTGAGTATACCATAGATTTATATCCCCATAGAGGCTTTCTAATATTGTTTGCTACGACCTCAGCAACAATACCTAAAGCTGGTAGAATCAATACATAAACTTCAGGGTGAGCTAAAAACCAAAATAAATGCTGATACAATAAAACACTACCACCAGCGTAAGGATTAAAAAAACCTGTATCAATTAATCTGTCAGACAATTGAAATATTGCTGCTGCTTGTAAAGGTGGAAAAGCTAGAAGTAATAAAAAAGAAGTTACCAATTGAGCCCATATAAAAAATGGCAATCTCATCCAAGTTAGACCAGGTACTCTAAGTTGAAAAATAGTAACAATTATATTTGTTGAACCAAGAAGCGATGAAGCTATCAAGAAAATCATACCACAAATCCAAAATGTTTGTCCAGGTCCAGATGAAAGAGTAGCAAGCGGTACATATGATGTCCAACCTGAATGTGCAGGAAGTGCATCAGGAATGAAAAAGCTAGCCAACATAATTGCACCGCCTATAAAATACAGCCAATAACTCATCATATTTAATTTAGGAAATGCCATATCAGGTGCTCCAACCTGCAATGGAACCAAATAGTTTCCAAAAGCTCCCACTACCATTGGCACCACTCCAAGAAATACCATAATTGTCCCATGCATTGCACCAAGCGCATTATACATATCAGGAGATATTATATCCTTTTCTAATCCGGTACTTGTATTGTAAGCTAGTTGATATCTCATTATCATCATCAATACAAATCCGAATAGCAAAAATATCATGCTGGTTACACCATACTGTATACCTATCCATTTATGATCAATTGAAAATATATATTTTCTAATAAATGATTCTTGATGATTATCGTTACTCATTTTTACCCATTATCAATTTTTTTATCTACTGTAAATTCATATCTTTCTTCAAATGCATTTGTAGGAATCATTCTTATAGCTTGCCATGTTAATTTATCACACACTTTAGCACAAACCTGACATCCTATGCATTCATTCCACCTAACTTGAACTGGAGGTATCGAAACATCATCATATTTATCTTCTGGAACAGGCTCAATACAATCAACTGGACAAAAAGGAACACAAGCAGAGCAACCAGTACAATTGTCCTCATCTACTACAGCCATTTTAGGTGGCCTGTTCTTTTTTGTTCGTATTAGTTCCGGTAATTCTGGAACTGCTTTTAAATGATCTTCTACTTTAAAGTCCAATCTATTAACCTCTTAATAAAAATTTTTCTATAATCCAACCAGCAATAAAAAAACATGATCCGTAAGTTAACAATTCATAAGTCATTGGATCAGGGAAATATATGTAAAAACTATATGTTATAACACCAATACCAATTAACTCAAAGAATTTTGCTAAATAATACATTTCTAACCGTCTATAATTTACTAACATTTAACTCATTTATACGAGAGATTATTTTACTTATTTCTTTAAAACAATTATATTCAATAACAATGACGTATCCGTAATGAATTAATGCTAAGATAAACAGCATATTATGGACTGTTTCACTAATAATACCTGTATGAACTGCTGCAAATAAAATAGCTAATGTTGATATTATTAAAATATTTGTTGTAGTATGTATATGCATCTTTCTTTTAAATCGCTTATATCTTTCATTTGTAATATCATAATTGTTATCCACAATTATTGCATTCATGCTTTTATTAATTGTTATAATTAAGAAAAATATAAGTGATTGTGTAAAAACATACACCATTACAGAAACTATTGAGGTCGAATTTAAAGTCAAGCCACCTCCAATCTCAGGCACAAAGTGACCATTTATCGCTGAAATTAAGAGCAGGATAAATGATACTAACATTAAAAAATGACTAATTATAACTAATGTCCACATATCGTATACTAATATTGTTGAATGATTAATAAAAACTACCTTAAATTTAAGCAATAATTACTAATTATTTTTAAATAAAAGGATAAATACAATGAAAAATAAATGGCTAATATTAACAATNGTNGTTACCACAATTTTAGCTGCTGATATNGCAGAAGTTGCAGGTAAAGTTTTTTATGATGGTAAAGCTCCTAGACCTAAAAAGGTTAATATGAATGCGGATCCAATTTGTGGAAAGTCTCATACTGGACCAGTATTTAATGAAAGTTTTTTAATTAATGAAGATAATTTTCTTCAAAATGTTATGGTTTGGATTAATAACCCAAAACACTCTTCTAGTGTACCATCTAATCCTATAGAATTAGATCAAGTTGGTTGTAAATACATTCCTCANGTAACAGGTATTATGGAAGGTCAAGANTTATTAATTAAAAATAGTGATAAAACTCTACATNATATTCATTCAATGTCAAAAGTTAATAGTGCTTTCAATTTTGCTATGCCAGCAAAATCTGATCCATCAACTAAAAAGTTTGGAAGTAAAGAAGATCCATTCTACATTAAATGTGATGTGCATCCATGGATGAAAACCTGGGTTGTAGTTTTAGATCATCCTTACTGGAGNGTNACTGATGAGAATGGAAATTACTCAATTGATCTATCTGGCCTTGAAGCAGGTGATTATGAATTATGTTTTTGGCATGAAAAATGGGACAAAAGCATGAAAAAAGAAGGTTATTGTGGAGATAATTTTAAACAAACNGTAACAGTTGCTGATAAATCAGTTGATGCTGGAACTATGACTTTTAAAAGACCTGCAAAAAAGAAATAACGNTTGATTTCAAAAGCCAATCATTACGTTGNTTGGCTTTTGAAACCTACCTCATATGATTAAATACTTACTTTTATTTATATTTTTGTTTTCATGTTCAAAGCAAGAAAGTGAAATCANTTCATATCCTTTCAAAGGAGTTATTATTGATATCTATAATGATAAAAGTCAGATGATGATAAANCATGATGAAGTTCCAGGTTTTATGATGGAAATGACAATGATGTTTAATATAGATTCTTCAATTAGTTTAAATGAATTTGAAATTGGTGATAGCTTGAATTTTACTTTCAATATTTTAGATAGAAAAAATGCACCTGCAAAAACCTGGGCAAATAATTTAAAAATTGTNGGGCACAGAGATCTAAATGAAAATGAAACTTTTGATGATTTCTTTCAGGAGGATGAAATCATTCAAATTGGAGAAAAAGTATCAAATTTTAATTTTTTAGACATGAATAATAATGAGGTCGNANTAAATGATTTTGTAGGAAAGGTTAAATTTATATCTTTTATCTTTTCCAGATGTCCNATGCCAAATTTTTGCCCAGCAGTAATACTNAAAAATCAATATTTAATTAATCGTTTNAAAGAAAATTCNAACATTGAATTTATCATNATAAGTTTTGATTATAATTATGATACACCTAAAGTNTTAAAAANAGCATATGGNAATATTTTTGATGNATATAANAATATACATTTTTTATCTAGTTATGGTAGAAAAAATGACATTTTGAATTTAACNATGCAGGCAGGCTTAGGATTTAGTGGTATTGACGAAGGTGACCCTAGAGANATTAATCATACATTAAAGTCTTTGATATTAGGTCCTGACAATAGTTTGTTTGATAGTTTTGGTGGTGATTCTTGGATTCCAAAAGAAGTAGAANTAAAGATTGAAAATATTTTAAAAGTTAANGGTTTANANTAAACTTTACCANTCNTCATCTCCCCAATCATCTTCATCATCTTCCTCTTCTTGNAAGTGAATATATCCGTTTTTATCAAAGTAACTTTTAATATCGTCAGATATATCTATTTTCCCATCAACAGAAAAAATCCAATCAGTTATAGCTTCTAGTCGATAATCCGCTTCTTCTCCTGCTCTCCAACTAGGATTATCTTTATTATCTGATATATCTTTTAATTGGGCATATTGTTCGTCAGTCAATTCCCCATCTAAACATTCTGGACATTTATTATANAANGCAGGCGCAACCATCTTTGTATATTCCATATAATGCTGNGGGTTTCTTAACCATTCTTTNACCCATTCAGGTCTTAACCTTTCTTTAGAAAGNGCAAGATTAGGNGCCCAAACTAATGGATNAGAANTAGCATAATCTTTTCCTGGTGGNACATCACCTTCAAAGTGACATACATAACATCTTGAACCCTCATTAAAAGCATCTACCCACAAATCTTGATCCAAATCATAAAANCCATAATCTGAAACTAATTCATATCCTTGNCTAAATTCTCTGCTATCCTCATCAACTATNTGAATTGATTCATAAGANAACTCATTATCTTCCATATCTTTAAAAGCAGCAATTATTGCATTCCAATCATCGTCACTAAGATTAAATGATGGCATTCTTACTTGTAAGTTAGGTCTAATAGTTATTGGCTCTTGTAAATAAGAAAATAGCCAATCAGATTGAACTTTTGAACCTTCTGCATATAAACTTGGNGGTGCGTAATTTCTATGTTCAGCCTGTAACTGTTCTGGTAAAATTTCTTTTATTGAATCTGCTATTCTTCCACCTTCATCATATATTTCATGACANCCNTAACAATTATATTGTCTGATTAATTTATATCCTGCTAATTCCTGCATNCTCTTATCTAAATCAGCTAATTTAGTTTCTTCAACTTGTACATTTGTTAAGCCTAGCAATGCAGTTGTTATCGCTTCAATTTCGGTTTGAGTTAAATAAAAGTTTGGCATTCTTGACTTATCTTCAGGTGCAATTACTTTNCTTCTATCATAAATCCTTGGATTTGATAATTTTTGATTAATCCAACTAAAATTTGTATGTTGGATATCATGTATATGTCCAAAATCAAATTTANTTAAGGGCTTCGATCCTACATAAGTTAATTCAGCGCCAATAGGTTTTGCATCCTCATAACCATCCATATTATGACATGTATAACANCCATAATATCTAATNGCTTTNTCTGCAACATAACCTGTTATCTCATCATTATCTTTTAGATCATTNAATCTTTCTTCAGCTTCTTGATAGTTAAATGATTTGCTAAGCCANCTAAAAGCAATATTATCAAGTTCATCTGAAAATGTATCATGTTCNAAATTAGGAATTTCTTGATTTTCAAACTCTTCATTTCTAAAAGATAGAAGGTATGCAGTTATATCTTTTGCNTCTTGATCTGATAATCTTAAATTTGGCATTCTAGTTTTTTCCCAATAATTTTTAGGATTTTTCAACCATTCATATAGCCATTCTGCAGANACTTTTGAACCAAGACCAATTANATTTGGGCCCTGTTGATCAAGTAAATTATGNTTAGTTGTTTCTTCAACATCATACCCATGTTCTGATAAATAAAATTCATATTCTTTTGTTTCTGGCTCGTAATCAACCGTATTTTCTGCTATCTGGTGACAACCCATACATCCTATAGCATTAACTAAAATCTCGCCACTTTCCATNTCNCCTAAATAAGCNCTTGAGTTAGATTGTNTGTAATCATCATCTTTATATAAATANTCAGTAATTGCATATATTTCAGCATTATTTCTTTTAATCATTTCTGGAGATGAATTGTTATCTTGCTCAAAGAAATGTGGCATCATAGTATTATATCTAAAACTCTGTGGGTTTTTAATCCATTTAAAAGTCCANTCCTTATCAAATTTTTGATATACTTTTGTTAAATCAGGACCAACATTNTAATCTTTTGGTATACTTTCAATATGATGACATGCATTGCAACCATTTTGCTTTATGAGAGAAATACCTAATTGTAATTGTTCNCCNCCTTCTAAGTATGGTTGTTGAGTATGACATTTAAAACAACCTGCTTGGCTGTANTCNGAAGGTAGCATNGGTTGTAGCCAGTGNTGCATAATTTCCCAATCATATTTTTCTTCCCATTCTTTTTTTTGTGCTTTATCAAACGGCATGTGAACTGTAGATGTAAAACCAGTACCTCTACTTCTTCCAGAGTGACAACTNGAACATCCAAATTCACTAAATGGATGAGGTGAAGATGANGCNCCCATTAAATCTAAATTAGGNTGACTTTTGTATGGTTGNTCTTCGTTACTAAACTTACTTTCTTCAATACCCATNTGACAACTTACGCAACGATCAACTGATGCAACTTTTGCAAAATTGACATCATACTTTACATCTGANACNACTGTTTGTTGAACCTTCAATTTTGGATCTAAAAAATCAACAATAGGNANATCTCTTACAATNTCAGCAACCTGATTTGCNAATGACATTCTCTCACGATCTAATTTATTTAGTTGATTTTCAACAAGATCTAATCTTTTTAGTTCCTTATTTCTTTTGTCTTGTGCCTGTTTTACCTCTTCTTTTAAAGATGAAATTTGATCATTAAANGTNTGCATTTGAATTTCTAAAGATTCTTTAGTTTTTTTCANNTCAACTTTCTTNNCATTTAAATCATCAAATAATAAAGCNGCTTCAGANACTTCGTTATATTGATTCTCAGCCATTTCTTTTTCAACTAAATACTTAGCNACATCAACCTCAACAATTAANGCTTTCCAATCAATATTAACTTTAGAATATTTATCTTTGACTAGNTGAANAGAATCATTGATACTTNGAATTAAGTCNTTCTTGGATTCCAAAATTAATTTTTTAGACTCTAATTCTGATTCTAGTTGTGCTTTTACATCTGAAACTTCTTGATATAANTTATTAAAATCAGTTTCAGTTTTATCTTTTAAAATAGAATAGTATTCACTCTGATAATATTTAAACTCATCATCATTATCATCAATAAACATCCAAATCATGGATAATGTCCAAGCGGCAGCTGCAAATAANAACCACTTGTTCAATAAANTTATATTCCAATATCTCTCATCGTTTNTATAATCCACTAATCATCCTCATCTATATATTGAAAAACCATTCTGGTATGTAGACTATATATTTCAAATTAATTGTCCATCTAAGGAACATTTTTATTGGTAAAGATAACATAGTAAGGCCAAAAATACATAAAGATGCATATCGCACTGGACCATATGCTTTATACATATTTTTTANTAATGTNTGACTTAAAAATAGAGGNAGCCCAAATAAATAAGCAAAGACTAATATAAAGCCTACTGATTCTCTTANTAAAATATTGCTAGGAGTTTCTTGACCTAACAAATAGACCCAAACATATTCTGATAAATTCACATTATTAAGAACTTCTAATTTATGAGGATCCCACCACTCGAATGGGCCGTAAAAATTCCAATTTGGTCCTCTNAAAAATGTTCCTATGACTATTAAGTATAGCCATAACGCAACCCATCCATACATAAANATAAAAATACCAACTCTTCTTTCTTTNTANGAATANTANCCNTCNCCATTTTTATTNATATCCATATACGGTATCGCACACATTCCTAAAATAATAAATATTGGAAAAACAATACCTGCAATCCATGGATCAAAATAAACTAACATTTCTTGTAAGCCTANAAAATACCATGGTGCTTTTGATGGGTTTGGAGTNGCAGCAGCATTNGCAGGCTCTTCNAAAGGTGCAGAAAACATAATTGCCCATATNGTTAAAAATGCCATAAATATTAATAAACAAATAAATTCAATATAAACTANATCTGGCCATACNAATACTTTATCCTCNGGATCNTTATACTCTCTNGGCTTTTTACCTNCTTCTAAACGAGCATCATTAATNTATGCTTTTTTCATAGAATACCATATCACAAAAAGCATNGAATATGCCATNAATACAATAGGAAAATTATCTGGTTTNTTTAATATTATACTAAAATAGGGNTCNTTATATCCNAAATAAAAAAATACAGTTGTAATAATAAATAGCACNTAACCGCCTGGATTAGTCCACATATAATGTANNCCAAGTTTTCTGTGAATCTTNTCAAACCAATCTGTAGGNGGAAATAAAAATGGAAAAACTACAGTTAGCAAAGTAAAAGATATAATGGGCTCTGAAANTACATTAACAAATTCCTTNAATATCATCAAAANNGAGCCNGAATCTTGNGANACTGGACCTCCTCCTCCTGCTCCNATAAGAAATGAAAAATNAAATATNAAAAATAATAATTTATGCATTAAATAGTGCCNATCCANCTATAGTGGACCAGATATACCTCCATCTTTTCTTATNCTCCAAAAATGTACCGCCATAAAAATCATTGCTATAAATGGAACTAAAATACAATGTAATACATAAAATCTNAGTAATGTAGCCTCTCCAACAAACCTTCCACCTAATANNGCATAACGAACATCNGATGATGCTGTTACTAAATTNANATCTCCAATAGTTAATANAGATGCTCCNGGACCNTCACTTCCAATAAATGGGTGNGCTCTTGCCATNTTTGTNCCAACNGTAATTGCCCANATAGCCAATTGATCCCATGGTAATAAATANCCAGTAAAACTCAAAAACATTGTNAANGTCATAAGTATAGTTCCNACAGCCCAATTAAATTCTCTTGGNGGCTTGTAAGATCCNGTCATAAAAACTCTAAGCATNTGAAGCCATACAGTTAATACCATAGCATGAGCTCCCCANCTNTGNAATTCACGCATGATNCCAAGTGGTGCCTGNTCTCCTAAATCAATTATATCTGTAAAAGCATATTCAACAGTAGGTCTNTAGTAAAACATTAACATNATTCCAGTTATTGTTAGNACTACAAAAATAAAAAATGANAATCCTCCCATACACCAGGTATANCCNATTTTTACTGCATGTCNAGGNAATCTTGCTGGATGAAGATGTAAAAATACATTACCNAAAACAGCATACATTCTNTGTCTTCTNGTTCTAGGAACTCCAGATCTTATGATTGATTTATAAAGNTGTGATTCTAANAAATACTGAANAATTGATTTTTTTTCATTTTCTGCCATAACTCTCTAATTTAGACCTTNAAAGATGCTTCNGGTCTAGTCCACTCTCCTTTTTCAAAATTAAACTTTTTATTCTTATCAACTACAATCTGACCATCGCTNGCTAAGAAAATACGATATCTTTCTAATGGTCTNGGTGCAGGGCCTTCAAAATGCATNCCTGNNCTTCTAAATCCNCTNCCATGGCANGGGCACTTAAACTTCTTTTCTGCCTCNAGCCANTTTGGNGTGCATCCCAANTGAGTACAAACTGTTGATAGCGCATAAATACTTTCTTTGTCTCTTACCACCCATACNTTNAATTCTTTTTTAAATCTNAAATCTACTTTGCCTACTTCAAANTCNTCTGCATANCCAATCTTAAATTCTTGAGGAGGTTCAAAACTTACATTTGGAAAAAACATTCTACCCAAAGCAGTAAAAAAACCACCTANCCCNGCAAGAAAAGCAAGCCATCCTATGGATAAAACTGAAATAAATTTACCCCTNGATATTTCATTATCCTGCGCGCTCCCTACAGATGCTTTGGGTATAAATTTTTCTTTTGCCATTTCTCTCTAAAAAATATATTCTTTATTGGATATATAATTTAAACTTTTTTGAAAATACAAGGCAATCAAAATCGGTAATATTAATATAAATTTTATTGNATNGTTTTTAGTGATTTTTTTGCAAAATTTCTAATTTCAAGATTTGGGTCGTTTTCTGATAAAAAATTTAATTTTTCAAAAAATGGAATTAATAAATTTTTATCTTCTATTGAGTNTAGAATATTTAATATTTTTAAAATAACAAAGTTGACAGTATTCTCATCTAATTCACTATATGAATTNTAATATGATCTTGTCAATAAATTATTAATTATTTTTTGCGTATTTAAGTCAGTATAATTCATTTTTAAAAGGGCTAAAGCAGCTTCCCATCTTAATTCGGGCCCATCTGAATCAAGCCATTTAGAAGGCCATCTATTTATTAATGAAACTAAATCTGGAACCACTTCTTTATTACCAATATTGCCCAAACTTCCTGTAGCGGCTAACTTTTCTAGAAAACTATTTTCTTTTTCAAGAAACTTCTTAATTGAAGATGATGAATTAGCGTATTTTAATTTACCTAGAGCTTCAATTGCTTTAATTCTAAATTCTTCATTNTCAGAATACAATTCATCAATTAAGACACGTCCAAAAGTNGTATCTGCTGAATTACCCATTATCATAATAGTATGCATTCTTAAAGTGTTATCACTCAACAATTCTGATTTAGACATATTATGAATTTTAATGATTCTTTCTCTATATGAAGAATTATAGATTGAAGGATCATTATAAAATAATGTATTCATTCTNTAGCTAGCATTAGCCTTNTCTCTTATTGATCCTGTTTCTAACTTGATTAGTAACTGATTTATGTCTGTTGGTTCTTCTGTAATAACGGCAAATAACAGATAAAATAAAATTCCAAAAACTACTATCATTAANGGTATTAAGAAAAAAGAATAAAATAATGAATAAATTCTACTAGACTCAGCTTTTTCGTCAACTGTTTTTTGATTTATATCATTCATTTATTAACCTTTTTATTTTTAATCTCTTTCATCAAAAAAGAGGTGATACTTTTTAATTTTCTCACNTCTTTTTGAAGTGTAAATATTTGACTAACCATTATCACTACAAAAAAAATGGCCATAACTAATCCAATGTATAAAGTATTCATTATTTTTTCTTTTTAGTTTTTTTTAATAAATCAGCACCTAATATTACAGGAAACAAGAAAAGTATTATTGTTGCAANAACAAGCACAATTATAATCCATGTAAGATTTGAATATAGCCATTCAAGATTCATTACTATAAATGGTTTCAAAATNATTTTTAAATTCATACATAAGTTTTAAACTTTCTTTNACAATATTGTACTGTTCTGTGAAACCCTTACTATGATAAACATCCATAACTTTTTCTTGTCTTAAAATATACCTAAGTAATTTATCATATTCAATTTTATTTAAGTACTGTAATATATCATCTGATGGTAATTTTGATTTTTCAATTTCTTTATTTTCTGAAATACGATTTCCATTATTATCAATTTTATTAGAATAAAATAATAGTTTAACCTTATTATTTGAATCTANATAGTCAAAATATAATTTTGGATGTTCAATTTCTTTCTTTTTCATATTTTAAAAAAAATTATATAAAAATAATAAAATAAAAGGATGGTACAAATGGCCATTGCTACCGCTCTATTTTTAGTGTANAGAACNGAAATAACAACTAAAACAAATATTATTATNTCTTTATAATATATAANAGATAGAGAAGATATTTTATCAATCATGGGNTATGACACTATTCAAAATNATTTGTTAGTTTTCCATTTTTATCAAATNATTCCCAATTACCAACTTTCGCACCAGACAAATAATTTCCTCTAATATTAATAATATTTTCTTTATTATCATGGTACAAAAAATATTCACCATTTAATTGATTATTTGTATAAGATTTGACTTCCTTAATATTTGATGATTGAAAATATCTAGTCAAAAGACCATCATCTCTTACATCTTCATACAATTCATATTTTTCTACATTTTTATGATTGTAATGATCATACCAAATCCAAATACTTGTAGGTTTATCATAACTGAAATATCTGTCAATTATTAGATGGCCATTTCTATCAAAATAACTCCACAAACCATGCTTTTTATTATTTTTTAAATANCCCTTTACTTTAATTTGTCCATTTCCATANAATTCATTTGCAGGTTGTAAGTTAGAATTATCATTAATCCACTCCGAATCTAACTTATTATTTTTAAATGTTTGAATGCTTTCTACAAAACCATCATNAGAAAGGTTAATTTTTTTATACATAGAATTAAATTCATAAAAGGTTATAGAATTATCATCTTTGTCAATAATAACTTCTTTTTCATTGCACGCTATTGCAAAAAAACATATATACAGGGTTGATAAAAATTTTAACATATATCTCATAGTATAATTTATGATAATTATTAGTTTTAATACAACAAGGACTTAATAAAAAAAGCCCTTCNTAAGAAGGGCTTTTTGCTCCGGTACCTGGACTCGAACCAGGGACACGTGGATTAACAGTCCACTGCTCTAACCAACTGAGCTATACCGGAAAATTTNATATTTCAGGCCGATAAAATTATACAAAGAATTCAATATATAAAAGAATTTTTATAATTATTTTAATAAATCAAATGATGGCTTTAATTTATCGTATGTATCATAAAAATTCTCCATAATAATTTTTGTATGACCAATNACAGGCATAAANTTGGAATCTCCTGACCACCTNGGTACAACATGAAAATGNAGGTGATCATCAATNNCNGCACCCGCTGATTTTCCCATATTTAAACCAAAATTAAATCCTTCNCANTTAAATTCTNTTTTTAAAATTTTCATACACTCCTTTGATATTTTNATCACCTCAGANAAAATACAATCATCTAGNTGNGTCATATCGTCATGTTTTTCNANAGGNACAATCATTAAATGTCCATTATTGTAAGGNTAAAGATTCATAACCACAAAAANATTTTCATTTCTGAAAAGTACAAGNTTATCTCTNTCATTTTTAGATTGACCCTTTTTNAAAAAAATATCTTTTTCTTTTTTTGGATTAGTTACATAATCCATCCTCCANGGTGCCCANAANANTTTATTCATTTAATCTCCTTTGTTACANNNTAATCCTCTAAAATTTGTTTTGTTTTTANATCNATNTTAACNGTTTTCAAATCAAAATTNAGCAAACTTAATGCTANATTTTTTAATCTNACTTCAAGTGGTTTNTTATGATTTAATACAATGATATTTTCTTCCTTNTANACACAACTNCCNCCTTTAAAATTACCTTTACCTTTTATAATCTTAATNTTAAGTTGTTTAGAAATTTCTAANAAATTATTGTAGATTTTTTTTGNGCTCATTTTTTCATTTCATTTCAATAATTAAATCTTTTAAATCCCAATGAGNNCTCACCTCTAATGGTTTNTGATANTATCCAAATCTTGCTGCATTCTTATATGGATTCCAANTNCCNTTAAAATATTGGTNAGNNTCATAGTCTCCNATNATTTCAAAAATATCAAAACTATAAAATCCAGGTGCTATATTNATAAAAGAAAAGTTTCCTAATGAATCAACAAATTGATAATATGATANGTTTGAAGTTTCACTTTTTGCNTGAACNACAANTGGATATTGNTATATATTTTTTACTTTNCCAAAAATNTTACCACCAACTATATNTTCAATATNNATTTTTTGTTTANNTACTTTTANNGTATCTTTATTTTGGTTNANAAANTTNTCAAANACATTATATATATATATNTCNCCATCAATATCATCCTCNATACTAATTGTAAATGAATCTTCAAAANAATAATCAATTTTTTGNAAAATACTATCAATATAATTNTAAANAATAGGAGNTTTATCTAATTTAGATATTGGTTCATCAAAAATTATTTTAAATTCATTTTCATNATNTTTTGAATCTANAATTTTTGGAGGAATNGTNTCAATNACATCNTGANAATAATGTNCANATTGATNNGTNTTNTATTTTTCNATTCTATTAGATAAANTTAAACTAATATAAANTGAATCNCCAAATTCTNTACTCTCTGGTATGAAATATGGTTTTTCTNNACCATTATCAAGNANNGCNTANCCAAATTTATTATTTATTTGTCTAAAAGATTTTATTGATAANCTTACTANAGGATCTGCTATTTTTATTTCAGTATAAACNCTATCNAGATTANTNAANTCAAGAAATTCTTGAGAAATAAATCCATATTTTTTAATCTTTAANTCATCTTCCAAATTTTGAAATGAATCANANANGGCTANANCAANATATTTAGAAGNTNCTAAGTGATCAAATCTAAAATTACCNTTTATATCTGTTTCTGTTAAATCAATTAGTCTATCNAGACTATCTTTATGGTNCATTANTGCTACTGCATATAAATTNTTTTCTTCATTAATAATTTTACCAAGAATCTTTTTATTATTTTGACTATTTGAATCAAAAAAAGTANATTGNATAGTTTGNCTCATNATATTACCNTTATAATCACTNATATTTCTTANTAACTTAATTTTTATTTTAGAGTATNTAGGCCATTTTGAGTCTGGTTTTAATATAATTTTTTTTCCTCTAACTTGATAAGTATANTTNTCAAAATTAAAAACCTTTATAGAATTTACTACGCTCAATGGATCTATAAATTCATCAAAGGTGAAAACAATTTTTTCATCTGAATTAAATATATTGTAANTAGGTCTATGAGAAANATCAACNAAACTNGGNCCAGTTTGNTCTAATGGNCCACCATTNGGCGCCATTTGTGCNGCACAACCGTANAGAATNANTGCTAATATTATTAAATAATTTTTCATAAAAAATATATTTAATATTAGCTAAAATATTAATAATAATTGTTATTTTTTTATTCAATTTTATATTTTTAAATCGTAATATTAATTATGAAAAATTTATCAAATAACTTTCTAATTCCAATGCCACATGTTAATGATCCAATTTTTAAAAAAAGTTTGATTTATATATGTAGTCATGATAAAGATGGCGCTATGGGTCTTATAATAAATAAACCTATAGCAGACTTAAAATTAAATGATGAAGCAGATTCTATTTTAAAAGAAACTAAACTTCATCAAATGACTCCTAAGCCTAACGTTTATTTTGGTGGTCCTGTTGATTTAAACATGGGAATAATTTTGCACCCCCTAGATTATATGTCGAAAAAAACTATAAAAATTTCTAATCAAGTAGGAGTCACATCTGACTCTAAAATTCTTAAAGATATTATCACTGGTAAAGGTCCAAGTATGTTTAGATTTTCTATAGGTTATGCTGGTTGGGATAACGGACAGTTAGAAGAAGAGTTTGAAAATGGTGATTGGCTAATTGCTCCAAGTAACTCTGAGATAATATTTGATATGCCTGATGAACAAAAGTGGGCATATATAACTAACCAACTTGGTATTGATATTAATGAAATATCTGGACATGGTGGTTTCGCATAAATTTTGTTTATGTGATTAGAAACACATCTGAAAATAAATTAATTAAATATATTATTAAAGGTAGTGATTCATTTTAGAATCATAGGAGGGATACCTATTCAAATTGAGGAGCATTTTGCTCCTCAATTTTTTTTATCATATATTCCTTTTTGGATTGGATAATTTAATAACCTAGAATCTAAATTGCCGTTTTTTAGTACTATTTTTTGATTAGTTCTTAAACCTATATGTTTAACTGCATCAAGATTAGCAGTAAATACAAAACAATTAAAATCAATACATTTGTTTTTAAAAATATCTCCTATCATTTTATACAATGCATTTATTGTATCTTGTTCGCCAATTCTATCTCCATATGGAGGATTAATAATTAATGTAGCTTTTGTATATTTGGGTTCAAATTTTTCCATCCTTTGCTTT
Organism: Fidelibacterota bacterium; assembly: GCA_002711465.1. Lineage (GTDB taxonomy): Bacteria > Fidelibacterota > Marinisomatia > SCGC-AAA003-L08 > D37C17 > TMED6. The sequence continues at coordinate 35,674 of PARL01000006.1, forward strand.
TTAAAAGATATATAATTTTCTAAATCAAGCAACTTTGTGCTATATAGTGCCATAACAATATTAGAAAATTCAGAGTCATAACCAAAAATTTTAACTTTGTGATCTAAATTTATTAAACTTTTTTGCTCATCTTTTAATTTGTTGAATAATATTTGATCATAATCTTGCCACTTTTGGAATCCAAAATGTTTTCTTAATAATCCAGGTGCAATGTTATATGCCATTAAAGCTGCTTCAATTGCAATAGTTCCAGATCCACACATTGTATCATAAAACGGATCGGACCTATTCCAATTAGATAACATAACTAAACCTGCAGCTAATGATTCATTTAATGCTGCTTTGTGTATTTTATTTCTATAGCCTCTTTTATGAAGTGAGATGCCAGAACTATCTATGTAAACTTTAAAGTTATTATCTGACACATAAACAGATATTATTATATCAGGATTGTTTTTATCTATTGATGGTCTAGATAATTTATTTTTTTTAATTTGATCTACTATTGCATCTTTTATTTTAAGTGTTAAAAAATTTTTATTTTGAAATGTTTCCGAATTTCCTCTGGTTTTTATAATGAATGTTTGATTAGTATCAATATGTTCGTCCCAATTAAATTTTTTTACTTCTGAATATATAATACTTTCGTTTTTAGCATTAAATTCAAACAACTCAACTAAAAGATGCATACCAATTCTAGATCTTAAATTAATATTATATAAACCTTCTTTATCAGTATGAAAATTAATACCACCTTTGTTAATTTGAATATCATTCGATAAGTGATTTATTTCATCTTTAGCAAGCTTTTCTAACCCTCGAGGACAGGTTAAATAACATTTATACATATTTTTATTTAATTAATGTAATTTTTTGTGTGTGGATATCATTACCTATTTGATATTTTACAAAATAGATACTATTTGCGTTATTTCCTGCATCCCATTGATATGAATGATTTCCAACAAGTAAATAAGAATCTTCTAAAACATCTACTAATATTCCATTTAAATTATATATTTCAATTTTTGTATTAGCATTTTTTTCCAAATCGAAATTTATTTCAGTGGTTGGATTAAAAGGGTTAGGATAAGGTTCGTATATTTTAAATTTATCAACAATATAATCATTATTATAGAGTGTATTTCTGACATCTAGAGATATTGTTGAAATTGAATTATAATTAGCATACTCCGTAGCATTAGATGAAATCGAAAGTTCAAAATCATAGGTGCCTTCCGGTGTGTTATTAGATACTAAAATTTCAAATGGTGTTTCATAATTTAAATAAACTTCACCAGGATTAATATTATCTATATTTTGATTTGAGTTATTAATGGTGAAAAATTCTGAATTTATAGATAATGTCATACTTGGATTAAAAGCAATCCCCCAATCTGGGTCATTATATAAAATAGTTGTTAAATTTATTGATTCACCAGCATCAATAATAGAGTCTTCTCCACCTAAAACCTGAAAATCAATTTCAGCGAGTTCTACACTTGGAAATAATGGCGTAGCAAGTGCTCTTAGAGCATCTACTCTTCCTTCACCAATTTTTCCATCTAAGTAATTAGAATTTATTGTATTAGTAATTGGATCTGCAGTTGCTAATATCATTGTAGTTAATTGGTCATTATCCCATTCAGGATTGAAAGAACTTAGCAAACCAATTACACTTGCAGCAGCTGGACTTGCCATTGAAGTGCCACTCCAAGAACTGTAAGCATTATTTTCATTATTTGGATTATTTTGTATCACTGTACTTTCAATATTTTCACCTGGAGAAGCTAAATCAACTGATTCATGATAAGTAGCCCAATTTACTCTTTCAGATGAATTTGTTGCTGTAACAGAAATAACATGTTCATAACTGGAAGGGTAATGAGCTGAATCAACATGATCATTACCAGAAGCTGCTAAAATAACAGCATTATAATCGTTGTGCGCAACATCAATTGTTGCTTGTTCAAAAATATTAAAACTTCCGCCACCCCAACTATTATTTATTATTGAAAAACCTCTATCAGTTCTGTAATAGCCTACTTTAGCAGCATAAAGTATTCCATCATATCCGTCTGTAATATATACATCATCTTGGTTATCATCTGAAACTTTTACACTTAAAATACTACAATTAAAACAAGAAGAAGCAACGCCTCTATTGTTATCTGTAGTTGCTGCTAAAATTCCAGCTACATGTGTACCATGAGACCAACCCCAGGACCCTGGTGGATTAGGATTATTATCATCTATTCCATTTAAACCTGCTGGGTCCCATCCAATTAAATCATCAATATAAGTATTGGGATTATTATCCCAATTATCATCATCAATATTATTTAAATCATCAGGATCAAATACCCATTGTCCATTAATAAATTCTAGAGTTCTTCCATCACCATCTGCATCCTCACCTAGATTTTGCCATATATTACCTATTAAATCAGAATGATTCCAATCAACTCCAGTATCTACCGAAGCTAATAATACATCTTTACTACCAGGAATATCTCCGCCATTTACATCCCAAAAATCCCATGCATGATCAGATTGAATTTTTTGAATGAACCATTGTTGATTATAACGAGAATCATTTGGTTGATATGAAGGTAATCTTATATAATCATATTCTACATGTTCTATAAAAGAAAAATCAGCTAGTTCATTTTTAATTTGATTCAAATTGTTTGGATTTATATTATCAAAACTAATCTTATAAATTCGATTTAAAAATATATCACCACTTGAATCCTCANCAGTTGCTGCAGTTAACCATGGTTTGATTGANTAATTATTACCANCAGACTTAAAAANNTTAACTAATTGTTTTTTGTTTTCTGAATCNGATCTGTTTGAAATTGAGAAATCAATAACTGGCTCATTTTTGTCTAAACAAAATAANAAATTATTTTCGTGGTAATTAATNGAAGAATTAATTACATAATTAAAAAGTAATNTTACTAAAATATATCTCATNNTNATCATCATTTCATTAANAATACTTTTTGGCTAGATACAAAATTATTNGAAGAACCATTNATAATNTAAATACCTGTAGAAAATTTNTTTGCATCCCAACTAAATGAATGAATTCCTGAATTTAAATTTCCTGAAAATATTTCATATACTTTACTACCATTTAAATCATAAACATTAATTTCAACAAAATCAGAACTTTTGATTTGTAAATCAAAATTAACATTTGGGTTAAATGGATTTGGATAAATATTTTGTATTTCAAAGTTAATATCATTTATATCATCAAAATTAGATAATTCAGTATCAAGTTCAATAGTTGTGCAACTGTCTCCTGGTATTAAAATTTCATTACCATTTATATCATAAAATTTTTGCTCTGTTATACATATNTCAGTTATGCCTGAATTTTCAAAGACNTAATTAATATTGGTAAGCAAACCATCTCCAATTGGTATGACATCACCTGAAATAGAAGTACCTATTACAGTACCGTCAGGGGACACAGTAACTATAAAATTATTATCTTCTGCTAATCCTCCATATGCATCAACTGGAGTAATTAAGTTCAAATTGTCAGAGATATTAAATTCAAATTGTGCTATATCTGCACTATTAAAACTCATAATACTCATATTATCGGTAGATATATCTCCAAAATAAATATCAGCGAGTCCATAAAAACAACTGCCGTCATCAATGTTAGCATCTGAATTATAATTTTCGGCATCTGGATCTGTACATCCTTCTATAATCATTGATCCGTCATATGTGCCATCTACATACATAGCTCCAGTATCGTTTGGATCGAGCCACTGCTTAACATCATCCCAGGCTCTATCAAATTTTCCGTATAAATCATAACTACCAGGATCTCCACATGGTACGTCTGGACCACCAGATAAAACACCAACTAATCTAAAGTTTTCGTCGTATAAAGGACATCCAGATGAGCCACCTTGTGTACCACCATTGTCCCAAAAAACTCTCCAATGAGTACCTGGGTCTCCTTGATTCCATGCAGCAGAATAGGCCGTATCATCATCAAAATTTATTCTTTTTGGAGATCCATTTGGATGATGTATAGCACATGATATAGTTGGATTATCTGTTGATCTATTCCATCCAGCATAAAATATTTTCCATGATTCCCAAACATCATCTGGAACATTTCCACCAGTTATATTGAGTAAGGTCCAATCTGCATCCATTCCATTTGATGTCGCTAATAATTGAGAACCGTATAGTCCAATTCCTGCTGTACCATTATCAGAAGAGCATGTATAGGCTCCATAATTAAAATAAAATCTAAATGTACTAGGATTGTCTCCATTTGTACAATGCCATGCAGTCATATAATATTTACTCAAATCATAACTTGTATTATTTACCATTGAACCACTACAAATAAAGCCTCCCATATCAAGCCAAGATGTAGCATTTATAACCATTTCATACGGTTCAGCTTCAGGACATAACTGCCCGCCACCATGTGTATTTGTTGCACAAATTCTTTGATCATTACCACCATTATCAAAAAAGTTCATTATATCCTTGTAATCATGAATAATTTCTGATAAATGAATTTGACCTTCAAATTCAGCATCAGCAGGTTCAAAATATTCCAAAATAATGACATCTCCTTTTACTAAAGGAGTAGCAAACAAGTAGTCTGATTGATTATTATGACTGGAATATGCGCCAAAAATATACTCTGCATTAGAATTATAAACATAAAATTCAGAATCTTGCGGTATCTGAAAATAATCATACTCAATACCAATAGAATAAGCATCTTCTGATTTGAGTTGCAATCTCCATAATTTTGAACCATCTTCTAATATTTCCCAAGTACCTGAGTTATTTAAATTATAATCTACTTCAAAAATATGTCCGTATCTAAAAGGGCTTCCAGGAGGTGTATTTTGATCTTCTATCAATAACTGATCAATATCAATTTCGGGCATGACAATTTGATGCAACTCATTTTTAATGTTATTAGTAAAACTTTTAGGTGATAGTTCTAAAGTTGTTTGTGTGTATAAAATACTAAAAAGTAGTATAAATTGAACGCTTTTCATAATCTCTCCTGTATGTCGCATATTTCTTATATAAATTTACAATTTTTTTATGATATATCTTAACAAAACGCTTAATCTAATATTATTTCAATCAACAAAACAGTATCTAAAACATTAATTAAACCGTCTAAATTTATATCCGCCTCTAAATTTGGTGGGTATGTACTTAAAATAATACTAATTAATAAAACAACATCTTGAACATTTATAGTTTGATCGTAGTTGACATCACCTAAATCAGATTGATAACCTACTTGAACCTGTATAGGAATTGTTATAGGTCCTGTTGCATTTGATTCAATATGAACGTATGTTAAATAATTTCCATTATCAACTTGACTAGAATTTATATTAAAATTATGGTTTGTGGATTCAAAATCACTTAATTCATTTTCTAAATAATTTTCTTCATCAATGGTAAACCATGGTGGCGCTTTTTCAAAAGAAATACCTAAAAAGTTGTGAAGATAACTATTATTATAAATTACTTCTTGGGCAATGGTACCGTCATCATTTTGTATGCCAATTGTAGCTGAAGTTCTATCTCCAGTCATTCCTGCATAATTAATATCGATATGACCATTTTTATAAATAATTATTTGAAAGTTTAATCGTGAACTTTCACCCCATTGAGCTATATCATTATATGAAACAACTAGTTTAGATCCATCACTATAATATTTTACTCTTCCAGACATATCTGGAGATGACTCTAAATTGATAGGATTGAGATCATCCCAAAATGCTAAAATAGCAGGTTTGGGCGCATCAACGTTAGGTATTGAAATATTTTCATAAGCAGGATTATCATCTATAAAGCCTATCCANCCATTAGGGCTTACTATAAAATTATTATAAGTATTATTATAAAATGGAAATTCAAATCCTATGTTAAAAGGGCCAGATGCAGCATCATTATCTTGAAACCAAACCTGATTTCCAATATTTTCAATATTTAACCAATAATAATTATCTATATTGCTATTATCAGAATCAATCCAATAATAATTTCCTTGGTCAGGTAAAGTAAAAGTTTTAGAAAAAGGTGAATTATAAATTTTATAATTTAATATGGATTCTTCTTCTCCTACATTTGTAATAAATAAAAAAGCATTTGGCGATTCATCATCAGAAATTAAAAAATTGAATTCTTCATTACTGTAGGCAATTTCAGGGTCTGGAGAATTTATTACCCCAACTCCATCAATCTCAGTNATTCCGGTATTATCAGGATCTAAATATTCTTTTAAACCCAAGTTCCATGAGTGTGATAATTTACCAAAATAGTCATCAACTGGATTGTCACATGAAGATTCTCCACCATGTAATTGTCCTACTATTTGTTTATCTTCATTAAATAATGGAGCACCGTAAGAACCTGGCTCTGTAATTCCACTTGACCACTCGTTAATCTTCCAGTGAGTATCATCATCAAAAAACCAACCATCTGAGATTGCTACGCCAGTATGTTGGCTGATTTTTTTTATATCTCCTACTGGGTGATGAATTGATGTGCAATTAAAGGGGTTATTTCCCGTAATATCCCATCCGGAGAAATATATATCATAATCCTCTGGTGGATTTTCCTCTAATTTTAGTAAAGCAAAATCAGATTCATAATGATTTACTAATAATGTAGCGCCAGATACTGTTTGATTTGTTATGCCATCCTGATTACTGCATGATGAACTTTCATAATTAAACATAAAAATCCAATCTTCATGTCCCCCAAGACATGTTTCAGAAGTTAAAAAGTATAACTCTAAATCTTGGTTCACATTATTAATNAAAGAACCAGAACATAACCTGGTTCCTCCATCTGTTAAAGTTAATAAAACTGAACTAACTTCATCGTTCCATGATTGAAATTCTGCACAATTTACATTGTTNTGACACTCTTCTGAGTCTTCATATCCTCTAAACACATCTTTATAGCCATGTACAATATTTGATAANTTNATGATACTCTCAGATTTTACATGCGAAGGTTCATAAAATTCTATAATAATCATGTCACCTTTTACTGGAGCAGTTGAAAATCTTTTNTAATGTTTATTATTTTTATGTGTAAAGGCTCCAATAGTATGTTGTTTACTTTTATTGTAAATAAATAATTCAGTTTCTTCCNATATGTAAAATTGATCAAAAATTAAATTAATTGAAAAAGCATCTTTGGAATTAATTTCTAATCTATATACTTTATCGCCATTAGATAAAAAATCAACCGTTGCNAATTCAAAAAAATCAATATCTACACTAAAACTATGACCAAACTTAAACGGTAAATCCATATCATTATCTATTTTTTCTTGATACAATAATTCATCAATATTTATATGATCTGTTTCAACCCTATAAACAGATTGTGATAATTCATAAGAATAACTTTTAGGAGTTGAATAATTGCTTATCTGGCATAATGCAAAAGAGCAATAAAAAAATATAAGGTATTTTATAACTAAATTTTTCATAAATATTTAAATGTTTGTGTTATCTTAAATATATTATCTTAAATAACAAAAACTTTATTATTTTTTATTACAGAATGTAATGAACAATTAAGGATTAATATAGTTTACTTTATAAAGAAGAAAAATTGCTATAATTAGTTTAAATTTTAATTTATGATATACTTTATTTTATTAATATTATCTTTCTTTATTTCTGCACAGGATTGGAATTATACTGCAGATATTTTAGAAAAGAAACTTGAAGGCGAAAGAGATGTAAGAATTTTTAAGTCTAATCGTTTAGGTAACAAGCAAGTTGTGATTTACAAAGATACAATTTCAATTTATACAAATCAAGCCAAACAATATATAGATACCAAAGAGTTACATTTAGTTGGGCCTGTTACCATGATCAATGGTAAAGATAGTTTAATGTGTAATAATATGATATTTTGGTATGATCTTGATTCATTACATGCTTTTGGTGATGTAAACTTTAAATTTCAAAAAAATTTTTTACAATCTGATTCCTTAATGTATGTTAAAACTAATGGTTATAGGGGTTATTCTTTCATTGCTAATCGTAATTCAAAATTTACAGATCCTGAATATGTAATTGAAGCAGACATAATCAGTTATGAAGACCAAACACAAAGGATGATTTTGGAAGACAATGTATCTTTAAAATCAGAAAATCAAGGTGCATATGGTCATCTAATTGATTTAACATTTCAAGATTCACTAATTAATAAAATGTTGATTAAAGATCAAGCCTACCTCTACAACAACCATTACGCCAAAGTAAATAAAGGTGCAATTCAATTATTTAAAGATGAAATTAATGGTAATTATATTAAAACTAATTTCGAAGGTAAGAATTTAGACAAAATTCAAGTTGAGGGTATGGCGCAAAGTAAATATTATGTTATTAATGACTCTACTTTTTTAATGGGATATAATGAAGCTACTGGTGATACAATGAAGTTTAATTATGATAACATTCAAAATATTGAANANATTTTTATNAANGGAGATGCAAGNGGTTTGTTTTTTCCTGAAAAAGGGAAAACAAAATTAGACACTACATTAATATATCAGGCTAATAAAATAAATTATCAAATCAAAGATCAAATCACATATCTTGAAGATCAAGTTAAAATTACTTATCAAAATACAGAGTTATCTTCAAGTTTAGTAGATGTTGATTGGCAAAATAATATGCTTTATGCATATTCAAAAGATAGTAGCGAAGCAAAAATAGTTAGCCAAAATCAAAAGCCTATGATGGGAAACAAATTAGAGTTTGATTTAATCAATAAGAGAGGCATAATCAGTATTGGAGAAACAACAATAAGGGATGGTATATANAAATCCAAAAAGATTTTTAGAGAAGATCCAAATATATATCATATGAATAAAAGTATTTATACTACATGTGATCANGAACATCCCCACTACTACTTTAGAAGTCCAAAAATGAAAATGATTCAAGGTGAGCGGATAATAACTAGACCGTTATATTTATATATATTTGATGTTCCAATAATAGGCCTTCCTTTTGCTATTTTACCAAGTACAAGCGGTGGGAGGCAATCAGGTTGGATTATGCCATCTTTTGGAGTTTCAAATAGAAATGGTACTTTTTTTCAGAAACTTGGATATTATTGGGCTCCAAATGATTATTTAGATGGAAAAATATTAATGGATTTTTATGATGAGGATAGAATAGANTTAAATTCTTCAATNAGATATATCAAACGTTATAAATATAATGGTAATATTTCATCTACTTATAAAAGAAAGCTTAATGAAACAAACGACATAAATAATTTGTTTACAAACAAATCTATAGAAAATTTTGATATTAAATGGATTCATAATCAACAAATAGATAATACACAAAATCTCAATGTTAACTGGATTTATGTTACTAGTAGTGATTTTTACAATGATAGTTATGACTTAAATACAAGAACTCAACAAAAATTAGAATCCTCAGCAGCTTATAGTAAGGTATGGTCTGCATACAATAATAGATTGTCAGTATCGCTATCAGAAAGTTATGATTTAAATAAAGAAGTAGAAATTCCAGAATGTACAGCCCTAGATGAAAATGGATTGTGCCAACAGCAAGAAGTTTTTTTTAGAAATAGAGTACTACCTAATTTAAGATTTTCGCATTCAAATTCTAAGTTATTTGGTCAAGGAGATAAATGGTTTAACTCTATTTATTTCAATTTATCATCACAATACAAGGGTTTTCAAAAAATTGGTAATATTTATTATGATACAAGCGAAAATGGTTTGAATAATGATTGGGAAATACGTGATACTTCAAGATATGATAATAGTTTNACACACAATATTAATTTTTCAATGCCTACAAAACTTTTTGGTTGGTTGAATTTGAATCCATCACTCTACCTAAATGAGGGTTGGATTTTTAGATACAATAACAATGGAGAAGAAAAAGAGGGTTTTAAGAGAAGATTGACAGGTGGTTTGAATTTATCAGCTAGTACCACAATTTATGGATTATTTGGATTGAATAAATTTAATATTAATTCTATAAGACATATCATGACACCAACAATAAGTTTGAATTATACTCCAGATTTTTCAAAACCATTACTTGGACTAGATTTAGGATATTTTAACGATGATCAAAATCCTAATACTAATGATGACTATTTTAATAATTCTATGATAGGTTCTACTCCAACAAATGAAATAAGAAAAATTAATTTAAATTTATCAAATAATTTCCAGTTAAAACTAAATGATTCTTTACAAACAAAAATTGATTTTTTAAGATGGAACGTTAGTACTGGGTATAATTTTATTGCAGATGAATTTAAATTAGATTTAATAAAATCTAGAATTAGTTATACTCCAAATTCAAAGTTTAATTTTGATTTTACTATGTATAATGAACCATATCAACTTGATGAAAACTTAAACAGAATTAACAAATATGATTCTTTTCCAAAATTAACATATTTACAAGGTTCAACAGAAATTTCTCTATTTGGAAATAAAACCATAACTCAAAATGAAAATATTAAAGTTGATACATTAAATTCGGATGATAAAAATCAGTTATATAATTCTAATAAATTTTTTGAACCTGAGATTGGAGAAAATACTATATGGGATCTTGATTTAAGGATTGGTGCAAAACTGCAAAAAACAATTATTAATGATAATATTGGTTGGGATAAAACATTGTGGGTTCAGCCAATACTAAAATTAAATTTAACTGAACGTTGGAAAATGACTTATGCAGGACAAATAGATATGATTGAAAACCAAATTATTAGTCATAATATGTATTTTTATAGGTCATTACATTGTTGGGAGTTTGGATTTAAATGGTGGCCATCTGGAAATGGAAGTGGTTTTTTATTAAATATTAGAGTCAAAAGTCCTGATTTAAAAGATATTAAATTGAAGTCAAGTGGCGGGAGGTTGTTTGGCTTATAAAAATAATATTTAATATTAGGTTTATTATATATATTAGGCATTGGAAAAATTAATATGATAAAGAATATAAAAGGCACAAAAGATTTATTACCTAATGCAACCTATAATCTGCAAGATATAGAAAATCATTTAACTCGTTTCATGCATTTACATGGATACGGAGAAATTAGAACTCCTATATTTGAATCTACAGAATTATTTACAAGAAGTGTAGGAGAAAATACAGATATAGTTAATAAAGAAATGTATACTTGGGAAGATCAAAATGGGCAAAGTTTAACCTTAAGACCAGAAATGACTGCTTCTGTTGCTCGGGCTTATATCCAAAAACAAATGTGGAAAATAGAACCCATATCAAAGTATTATTATATTGGACCTCTATTTAGAAGAGAGCGTCCACAAAAAGGAAGGTTAAGACAATTTCATCAATTTGGTGTAGAATCTATAGGTTCTGCAAATCCTGAACAAGATGCTGAAGTAATATCAATTGCATATAACATTTATAAAATGTTTGGTATTGAAGATATTTCTATAAAAATTAATTCTTTAGGAAGTGGAAATATTAGAGAAAAATATTCCAATGACCTTAAAGAATCACTATCAAATTTTAAAGATTCCTTTTCAGATTCTGAATTAAAAAGACTTGAGCAAAATCCTTTAAGAATATTAGATTCCAAAAATGAAAAAATTATAAAAATAATAAATGAAAATGCTCCTAATATTTTTGATTATATATCTCCAACAGATAAGAAACACTTTGAATCTGTATTAAATATTTTGGATACTATGGGCATTCCATATGTTCACGATAACTATTTAGTAAGAGGATTAGACTACTATAATCAAACAGTTTTTGAGGTTATATCCAATAAACTTGGAGGACAGGATGCATTATGTGGTGGTGGTAGATATGATAAATTAATTTCTCAATTGGGCGGAGAAGATATTCCAGCAGTTGGTTTTGCAGCTGGTATGGAAAGATTAATAATTGCCATGAATTTAGAAAATAATGAATCTACTACTACTGATATTTATATAATTAATAATGAAATTAGCCTAAACGGTGTATCTATGTTATTAGCAGATAATATTAGAAAAAATTTAGGAGTAGCTGTTTATGTTGATACTTTACGCAGAAGTCTTAAATCACAATTGAGACATTCTAATAAAATGAAATCAAAATTTTCAATTATTTTAGANNCTAAAACATTNGATGAAAATACAGTATGTATTAAAAATATGGAAAAAAATTCACAAGATATTATTGATTTCAATNATNTTNTATCTTATTTTGAATCTGAATAGCNTANTTAGGTTANTCCTCNTAAATAATTTATNAATCTTATTAATTGTAGTANACNAATTTCANAAAAAANTATATAAANAAACCTCTTAAAAAAAATTAAAAAGGNTAATNGTAAATGAAAATTATATCNTGGAATGTTAATGGAATTAGGGCTGTCATAAAAAAAGGNTTTATAGATTTTGTTNATGAATTTGANCCTGATATAATATGTATTCAAGAAACAAANGCTCATCCTGATCAAGTTGAACTGAATTTAGAAAATTATAANTATAAATATTGGAATAGTGCAGAAAAAAAAGGATATTCAGGAACAGCTGTTTTTTCGAAAATAAAACCTTTATCAGTAAAAAATGATATGAACATCACAAAACATGATGACGAAGGCAGAGTCATATGTTTTGAATTAAAAAACTATTTTCTAATTACTGTCTACACTCCAAATTCTAAAAGAGATTTAAGTAGATTAGACTATAGATCAAACGAATGGGATAAAGATTTTTTGATTTATTTAAAAGAATTGGAAAAAGTTAAACCTGTTGTTTTCTGTGGAGATTTAAATGTTGCTCATAAGGAGATTGATTTAAAAAATCCAAAAACAAATAAAAGAAATGCTGGTTTTACAGATGAGGAGAGATCAGGTTTTGAAAATTATATACAAGCTGGCTTTTTAGATACATTTAGAATGTTCAATAATGAACCTAATCATTACACTTGGTGGAGTTATATGTTCAATTCTAGAGCAAAAAATGTTGGCTGGAGAATTGATTATTTTTGTATATCCGAAATTCTTAAAAGTAAAATTAAGCAATCAATAATATTACCAGAAGTAATGGGTTCAGATCATGCGCCAATATTAATTGAAATAGATGAATAAATTTTTATCAAAAAAAGAAGTTAAATTTTTATCTTCACTAAAACAAAAAAAATTTAGAAAACAATACAATGAATTTGTAATTGAAGGCGAAAAATTAATTTTTGAATCATTAAACAATAATCAAATTATAAAAAAAATTGTTTACTCTAAAAAGATAAAGGATTTTGATAAACTTAGAAAGTTATCCTCTGAAAAAAATATTCCCTTACATTTATGTACAGAAAAAGATTCGCAAAGAATATCCGATACTAAAAATTCACAACAAATTTTTGCATTAATAAAGTGTAATGATATGAAAGAAATTTCTGATATAAAAAAACATAACAACGAGCCTTTTATAATTTTAGATGGAATTTCAGATCCAGGTAATATGGGTACTATTTTAAGGACTTGTAGTTGGTTTGGATGTTACAATATAATTATTAATAAAGAATGTGTTGAAATTTATAATCCTAAAACTGTTAGGTCTGGGATGGGAGCGCATTTTCACATTACTAGTTTTTTCAATCATGATAATGAAAAAATAATCAAATTTTTTAAAGATAATCAATATAAAATATATTCAGCAAGTCTATCAGGTGAACCAATTGAAAATTTAAAAATTAAAGATAAAAAATGGGCCTTAATTTTAGGAAATGAAAGTAGAGGTATTTCAAAATATTTTGAAAAAAATTCGCAACAAATTCATATAAAAGGAAAAGGTAAAATGGAAAGTTTAAATGTTGCAGAAGCAGCATCAATTGTAATACATTATCTGAGCAA
>PARL01000007.1 GCA_002711465.1 Fidelibacterota bacterium
CAAATGATATTGGCAGATTAAAAGAATGTTCAATAATTGCTTCTATGCAACCATCTCATTGTACAAGTGATATGAAATGGATGAAAAGTCGTATTGGAGAACATCGCTTGCATAGAATTAGTCGATGGAAAACTCTTTTAGATAATGGAATTGTTATAGCTGGAGGTTCAGATTGCCCTATTGAAGAAGGTAATCCATTGCATGAGTTTTATGCTGCCATTACAAGAACTGATCATGATGGCTTTCCTAAAGGAGGTTGGCAATCGCAAGAGAAATTATCTCGTATTGAAGCTTTATATTTATTCACACAAGGTGCTGCAATAGCAGAATTTTCTGAGAATAAAAGAGGTATGATTGAATTAGGCTATGAAGCAGATTTAACAATATTATCAAATGATATTATGACAATTGATTCAGAAAAAATATTAAAAACAGATGTGATTGCAACTATAGTTAATGGTAATATTGTGTACGGATATAAAAATTTTTAGTATTGAATTTTTAGAGAGTAGCCAGTATGTTTTCTAATATTAATGACTCTGTTATTTTTAAAAAGTAGATATTGACCCTTAATGCCTACTAAAATATCCTCGTAAGAAGATTCTTTATCAAATGAAAAACTTTTAATTTTATTTGGAATAGATTGGATTGGATAATTAATGTCTACCCATTTATTTTCAGTAATATATTTAGAAAAACCATCATTTAAATATTTTTTTGCTTCAAGATAACATTGCTCAAAATCAGGTTCTTCAAATTTTCCAGATAACATTTTTATCCAATGGGTTCTATCAGAGTAAAATTGTTTTAAATGTACCTCAATCAAACCTGCTAAATAACGATTAGGTGTAGTGCATAAAATAATTGCCTTAATAGCACCTTGATCAATCCATCTTGTAGGAATTTGTGTGCTTCTAGTAACGCCAATTTTTAGGTTGCCAGTAAATGACATATACACATGCTGATTTGTTAAGCAGTGTTTATTTGACCATTCCATATCGCGTGACTCTCCTTCGTGAGCTCTACATAATTCAGGTCTCAAAATACATTCCGAAGTTTCGGGCGCATCCCGAAAACAAGGAAAACAATAGCCCTGTGCAAATGTTTTTTTAATTTTTTGATTACATTTTATACAGTAAATATCTCCTAAAAAAGTAAATTTAACTTTTTTGTTTATTAGCTGATTTAGTTCAACTAAAGTAGAGTCAATTGGCAGACTATAATGAACCTCATTATTTAACTGAGATTGTAACTTTTTAATTGTACCTTGATATTGATTAGACATAATGGGAGAAATTTACTAAATATTGTTATTGAATGAAACTATGTATTAAGTTTAATATAAATTTTAGAAAGTATTAAGTATGGCAATTAAGAACATAGTAAAAATTTGGGATGATGAAAAAATTTTAAAAGAAAATATTAATTTTTTAAAAACCAAAACAAAACCTGTTACCTTCCCAGCATCAGATTATATAAAAAATATTGTTCAAGATTTAATTGATACATATCAAAAAATAACTTGTGCTGGAATTGCAGCAAATCAAATAGGTTATGACTACCAAATTTTTATTGGTATGAAAACACTAAAAGATGAAAGCGAATCTGAAGAAGTAGAAAAAATGGAGGCTTCAAAAACACCCATTTTAAAAAACCCATATGCTAATAACTTTGAAATATACATTAATCCTCGAATTGATAGTTTTGATAAAAAATCAATTAAAATCGACGAAGAGGGTTGCTTAAGTGTTCCAGGTTTAATGGTTGAAAGAGATAGATATGATAAAATAAAAGTTAGATATTATAATATAGATGGTAATGTAATAAAAACTAAATTAACGGGTTTCTTATCCAAATTATTCCAACATGAACTAGATCATTTAAATGGTAATTTAATGATTGACGATTTATCTGCTATTGAAAAATTATACCCTGCTGAGCCTACTGAAAAAAATGCAAAACTATACGGTGAACTATTTTCAAAGTATCAAAAATTTGATAAATAAAATTTATCTTGCAATATAAATATATAAGGTAAGTAAATTAAGGTGTTATGAAAAACCATCTTATTATAGTTGAGTCCCCTTCAAAAATCAAAACTCTAAAAAAATTTTTAGATTCTAAATACTCAGTCGAAGCCTCTGTTGGTCATATACGTGACCTACCTAAAAGTAATTTAGGTATTGATGTTGAAAAAGATTTCTCAGCTGAGTATACTGTGTCACCAAACAGTGCAAAAACAGTTAAATCTTTAAAAGCTGCACTAAAAAAAGCTGATGAGTTGTTAATCGCAACTGATCCAGATCGTGAAGGTGAAGCTATAGCATGGCATATTGTTGATGAACTAAAACCCAAAATCCCTGTTAAAAGATTAGTATTTAATGAAATAACGAAAACGGCAATATTAGAAGCTTTAGATAAAACAAGAGATATTGATACTCACCTAGTTGACTCACAAGAGACACGAAGATTTTTGGATAGGCTATTTGGTTTTATGGTTTCAAAAACTATGTGGACAAATATGAAAGGTGGTGTTTCAGCTGGAAGAGTCCAAAGTCCTGCAGTAAAAATCTTAGTTGACAGAGAAAAAGAAAGAACTCAATTTATTCAAAATGAATACTGGAGTATATCTGCTGAATTTGAAAATAAAAATGGTATAATCAATGCTAATTTAATTAAAATAAATGGTAATAAAGTTTCTACAGGAAAATCATTTGATAAAAAGAATGGTGAATTATTCAATAAAAATGATGTCGTTCTGAATGATAAAACAGTCAAAGAAATTTGTGATGAAATAAAAGATAGTTTATGGAAAATTGACAATGTTGAAACTAAACCAAGCAAACAAAAACCTTATGCTCCATTTATAACATCGACACTTCAACAAGAAGGCATTAGACAATTTAGAATGAGTGCTCAAAATGTTATGAGAATTGCACAGGGCTTATATGAAAATGGTTATATTACTTATATGAGAACTGACTCAGTGCATTTATCATCTGAAGCCATTACAGCATCAAGAAATGAAATTAAATCATTATTTGGTGATAACTATCTTCCAAGTTCAGCAATACAATATAGAGGAAAAGTTAAAAATGCACAAGAGGCGCATGAAGCAATTAGGCCAGCTGGATCAAAATTTAAACATCCAGATGAACTTAAGAATAAAGTAAATGCTGATGAATTAAAATTATATAAATTAATATGGAAAAGAACCCTTGCATCTCAAATGAAATCTGCACAAATTGAAAGAACAAATTTAACAATTTCAAATGGTCAATATATATTTGAAGCAAAAGGAAAAGTCGTTACTTTTCCAGGCTTTTTAAAAGTCTATGTTGAAGGTGTAGATAATAAAAAGGATAAAGATGATAATGAAATCATTCTGCCTAAAGTAACAAAGGGAGAATCTTTGATTTGTAAAAATCTTACACCTAAACAACATTTTACTAAGCCAATTAATCGATTCACAGAAGCTGCATTAGTAAAAGAATTAGAAAAATTAGGAATAGGTAGACCCTCCACTTATGCAACTATATTAAAAAAGATTCAAGATAAAGAATATGTTAATAAAGTAAAAGGGAGTATGATTCCTACTTTTACTGGATATGCTGTTGTTCAGTTTTTAGAAAAATATTTTGATGATTTAGTTAATTTAAAATACACTTCAAACATGGAAGATGATTTAGATTCTATATCAAGAGGTGAAAATAATAAATCTGATTATTTAAAAGGTTTTTATTTTGGAAATGATATAACTAAGGGCTTGAAAACAAAGTTGGAGCAAGAGTTTGATAAGAGCAATGCACGTCTAATTAATATTTTGGGAAATGATAAACAAAGCGTAGAAATTCGTATTGGAAGATATGGTGTGTATGGTCAATATGATGAAGATAAAAGATTTACTATACCAGGAGATTTCCCACCAAGTGAACTTAATTTAGATAAAATTAACGAATTGATAGAATTAAAAAATAAAGCTCCTGAGATTATTGCAAAAGACCCTATAACCAATGAAGATATTGTATTGAAAAAGGGAAGATTTGGACCATATATTCAATGTGGAGAGAAAATGAAATCACTACCTCCTAATATTGAAATGGAAAATGTAGATACTGAACTAGCAATTAATTTAGCAAGTCTACCAAAAGTAATTGGTAAGTGGAAGGATGATGATATTAAAATTGATATTGGAAAGTTTGGTCCCTATATCAGATGTGGAAAAGTAACATCTTCAGTTCCAAGAGACCAAAATCTATTTGAATTATCAGAAAAAGAAGCGGGTGAATTATTAAACTCAGGTAAGCAAGGTAGGGGCCCAAAGGTAATAAAAGAATTAGGTGATAATATTGAAATTAGAGATGGCCGATATGGTATGTATATTACTGATGGAAAGGTAAATGCAAAAATGCCAAAAGATATTTCACAAGATGAATTAACTCTTGAAGAAGCTAAAAATTTAATTGAACAAAAAAAATCTAGTCCAAAGCGTAAATTTAGGAAAAAATAATGCATGATGATAAAAAAATAATGGATAAAATCATATCACTTGCAAAGCAAAGAGGATTTATTTTTCAAAGTAGTGAAATTTATGGAGGATTAAAAAGTGCTTACGATTACGGGCCACTTGGTGTAGAATTAAAAAGAAATTTGATGAATGAGTGGTGGAGATCTATGGTACACGAAAGGGAAGACGTTACTGGTTTAGATGCATCTATAATAATGCATCCAAAAGTTTGGGAAGCCTCTGGTCACTTGGCTGGTTTTTCTGACCCTCTAGTTGATTGTTTGATTAGTAAAGAAAGATTTAGGGCTGATAAAGCTCCAATACCAAAAGTTGGAGATGAAATAGATATTATTTGTGCAGATAAAGGGCAAGCTAAAGAATATCAAAATACAATTGAAAAACGTTTTAATATACTTTTAAAACGAGATGGAAAATTGTTAAGAGGATTGAAAATAATTGATAAAAATAAAGTTGGTTTTTTTGAAGAAAATAAACAAACACCAAGTGATACATTTGATTTTCCAGGTTATTTAAGTCCTACATTTAATAGTCCTTTTTTAAGTGATGAAAAACAATTTAATCTTATGTTTCGAAGTCAAATTGGATCTGTGGATGCACTTGGTGATATTGCTAATTTTGTCTTTGATAATAAGGATTTAGATAAAGAGTCTATGAAAAAGGCAATAGAAAAAATTGTCAAAGATTCTGCGGTTTATTTAAGACCCGAAACCGCTCAAGCAATGTTTGTTCAATTTTTAAATTGCCAACAAACCATGTCTATGAAAATTCCTTTTGGAATTGCTCAAATGGGTAAAAGTTTTAGGAATGAAATTACAACCGAACATTATATTTTTAGATCATGCGAATTTGAACAAATGGAAAT
The DNA here is from genome assembly GCA_002711465.1 of Fidelibacterota bacterium. Taxonomy (GTDB): domain Bacteria; phylum Fidelibacterota; class Marinisomatia; order SCGC-AAA003-L08; family D37C17; genus TMED6. The sequence goes on from PARL01000007.1 coordinate 5,391, forward strand.
GGAATTTTTTGTTGAACCTGGTACTCAAAAGGAATGGTTAAAATATTGGAGAGATAAACGTTTAAACTGGTGGCAATCCTTTTCAAATTATCCTGAAAATTTTACATACAGAAAACATGAAAAAGATGAACTTGCTCATTATGCAGATGCATGCTATGACATTGAATATAAGTATCCATGGGGATATGATGAATTAGAAGGAGTAGCAAGTAGAACAGATTATGATTTAAAAAAACATGCTGAGTATTCTGGCACAAAATTAAGTTATTTTGACCAACAAAAAGAAGACCCTGAGACAGGTAAAATAGGTTGGAGATATACACCTTATGTTATTGAACCAGCTGCAGGTGCTACTAGAGGTTTATTGGTTTATTTAATAGATGCATATCATGAAGAGAATGTTAAAGATGCTAAAGGAAATGATACTACTCGTGTAGTCATGAAAATACATCCAAAACTTGCTCCATTTAAAGTTGCAATACTACCCCTAATCAAAAAAGATGGTTTGCCTGAAATTGGACGCGCATTAGTTAATAAATTCTTAAAAAATGGTATAAATGCACGATATGATGAGCAACATGCTATAGGTAAAAGATATAGAAGACACGATGAAGTTGGAACCCCCTATTGTTTAACAATAGATGGTGAAAGTAAAGTAGATAATTGCATTACAATTAGAGATCGTGATACTATGAAACAAGAACGAATATCTATTGATGATGCTGTTGAAATAGTAAAAGAGAAGTTATCAAAATCAATTAGCAATAACTCTTAATAAGTTTTTACAACCTCAAAATATTTAATTTTTTGATCCTCTATAGTATATGATATCGTATTTGGATTACAACATACATAGCAATCTTCAATTAAATCCATAGATTCTGAACAAAAAGAAAGTTCTATTTGAACTTGATTATTTTGAAAACAAGTTTGGCATTGATAAGTTTTAATAGTGGTCATAATAATTAAGGGCTAATATGGTATATCTTTTCATTCTCAACTTTAAATCTAATATGACCATTATATCTTAGTTTTAAAATATCTAGTTCTAAAACTGTTAATTCTATATGAGCAAAATTGTCATATCCTTTTTGGCTTTTTTCTAAAGTTGGATTAGAGTCAATAAATTCTTCTGGAACATTTGGATGCCAATCTTTTAGTTTAGTTGATGGTGCATAAGGTCCCATATAACATTTTCTACTTTGAAGAGCAGTACCTTTCCATTTTTTTAATGAAATATCATTTTGAAAATTTATAATAGCTGTGCATTTCATACGAACCTGTACTTTTCTATCTTTATCATAAAATAAAGCACTGGAATTTTTATTTTCGATTAGTTCTTTAACTTTATTACTTCTATAATCTGCGTTGAAATAAATTTTAAAAGGAGATATAGATACATCTCTTAAAACAACTGTTCTAGTTTCAGGAAAATTTTCATTAATTGTAGATAGAACAAATGTATGATACGGATTTCTAGCATGTTTAACTGCTTCTTTTAAACAGTTAATTTCTAAATCATATATGTCTTTGATATTTTTCATGTGTTTAAAAAAAAGTGCTCAGAATTTAAATCTGAGCACTTGTAGCCCGTAGGAGAATCGAACTCCTGTTACAGAGATGAAAACCCTGGGTCCTAACCACTAGACGAACGGGCCAATTTGAGCGATTAATTTATAATGAATTTTATATTATTAACAAACGATTTATAAGTTAGCATATTTATTCGTGTACTCTATTAATTTATTTCGAATCCCTGCTTCTAACATTGAATGCCCTGAGTCTTGAATAATATGAAAATCAGCCTCTGGCCATTTTTTATGTAGTTCCCATGCAGTGACCATAGGACAAACTACATCATAACGTCCTTGTACTATAACGCAAGGTATATGTCTGATTCTGTCTATTTGATCTAGCAACCATCCATCATAGTCAAAAAAACCTTCATTTATAAAAAAATGGCATTCTATTCTAGCAAAAATATCTGCAATATTTTCATTTTCAAAGTGGTGTAATGATTTTTTATTTTGTATAAGTTTGCTAGTGCTTGCCTCCCATATTGACCATGCTTTTGCAGCTTTATAACGTGCATTTATATCATTTCCTGTCAATAATTCATAATAAGCCTTGATCATATTATCTCGTTTATTTTCTGGAATTGGTTTAAGATATTTTTCCCATGCGTCAGGATAAATATAGCTAGCACCTTCTTGATAAAACCATAAAAGTTCTTTCTTCCTTAACATGAATATTCCACGTAAAATTAATTCATTACAACGATTAGGGTGACTCACAGCATAAGATAATGATAATGTTGACCCCCAACTGCCACCAAATACAGTCCATTTTTCTATATTAAGTTTAATACGTATTTTTTCAATATCATCAACTAAATCCCAAGTAGTATTTTCTTTTAATTCAGATGAGGGAACACTCTGACCACATCCACGTTGATCAAAAATAATAATACGCCATTTTTCTGAATCGAAGTATTGTCTATATATGGGTTCAATACCACCTCCTGGTCCACCATGTAAAAAAATTACAGGCTTCCCTTTTGGATTGCCAGATTCCTCTACATGTATTATATGTATATCTGAAACTTTAAGTTTAAAAATATTATATGGTTCAATTGGTTTAAAATATTCATTCATAGCTATTCCTTTAGTATAATCTTTTTTTACAAATTCTATTTTTTAAATTTTTTTTACTCGAAAAACGAGTTAAGTTATCAATAAATAAATCAATCATATCATTTTGATATTCTGGAAAATTTCCTGAAATATGTGGAGATAAGAATAAATTTTCGTAATTAAAAAATGGNTGATTTTTTGAAAGAGGCTCATCTTTGAAAACATCTAATGCGGCTCCNGATATTCTTTGATTATCAAGAGAATTAATTAAAGCTGACTCATCTATTATTTCACCTCTAGCAATATTAATTAAATAAACTGTTTTTTTCATTTTGGAAAAAGCATTATGTGAAATCATTTGATTTGTCATTGGAGTTAATGGACAAGTTATAGCAATGAAATCGGCTTGATTATATAATTTGTCAATATCAGATAATGGTACTAGTAAATCAATATATCTATTAGCAGAAGTCTGTTTTTGTAATCTTTTAGTAGCAATAATATTCATACCAAAAGTTTTGGCTAATTTTGCTGTTGCCTTTCCAATCGAACCGTATCCAACTATTCCTAAAGTTTTATTTTTAAGTTGTATCATTGTTTTGGCAATATCCCATTGTTTCCACTCTTTTGTAATCTTAAATTCATTACAGTTTGCNAAACGTTTTGAGTGGAACAAAATACATCCTAAAATAAATTCTGAAACTGGTATAGCATGGATTCCTTTTGAATTTGTAATAATTGTATTACTTTTAAGGAGTGAAGGAAATAAATTTTTTTCTAAGCCCGCTACTCCGAAGTGTATCCATTTTAATTTGTTTGAAGCTAAATCATAAATTTTTTCATTAAGACTGTATGTTAATAAAANATCTAAATTAGAAATATTTTCTTTTAATTTTTCTGTATCGCTAACATTTATAAATTTACATTGGCTATATAGATTAAGTTGCTTTTTTATTCTAGTTAAAAAAAANTCATATTTTTTATTATTTTTNGTTATGTTTAGTCCAATTTTCATATTAATCTTNAAATATATCTTGTAAACTTTTATAATTTAATTTGTTGTTTTTGATCCTTCTAATTGCTCTTATAGCAGCTTGTGCACCAGATATGGTTGTAGTAGCAATTATATTATAACGAATCGCACTTTTTCCAATTTCATATTCATCGTATCTCGACTTTTGTCCTAAAGGTGTGTTTATTATAAAGTGAATTTCATTATTTTTAATCGAATCGACAACATTGGGTCGACCTTCTCCAACTTTTGAAATCAGTTGGCATTTAATACCATTTTGTAATAGTAAATTATAAGTCCCCTCTGTAGCAATTAATTTATATCCTAGTTCATAAAAATCACGAGCTATTGGTATAACTTTCATTTTGTCAATATCATTTACAGATATAAATATATTGCCATCCATTGGTAATATGTTGCCTGCTCCAATTTCAGCTTTAGCATATGCTGATCCTAAATGTGTATCTAAACCTATNACTTCACCTGTTGATTTCATTTCTGGAGATAAAAAAATACTTTGATTTGGAAATTTGTTAAATGGAAAAACTGGTTTTTTAACTGCTATTAGTCCATTTTGTTGATTAGGAAATGAAAAATCAGACAGTTTTTTTCCTACTGCTAATTGGGCTGCAATTTTTGCCAATGGTATATTTGTTACTTTACTAACAAAAGGTATGGTTCTGCTGGCACGCGGATTCACTTCTAATACAGATACTATATTATCTTTCAATGCAAATTGTATATTAATTAAGCCTATTGTATTAAGAGATAACGCTAAATCCTTAGTTTGAGATTCTATAATATTTTTATGAGTTACAGATAATGCGTATGCAGGTAAAACACATGAGGAATCTCCTGAATGAATNCCTGCCTCTTCAATATGTTGCATAATNCCAGCAACATAAACATTTTTACCATCGCACAAGGCATCAACATCAAATTCAAAAGCATCTTCTAAAAAATCATCAATCAAGATAGGGTGCTCACCAGAAACGAGTGCAGCTTTTGCTACATAGGTTTTAAGATCGTCATCATCGTATACTATTTCCATTCCTCTTCCACCTAAAACATATGATGGTCTTACTAATACTGGATATTGAATTGTTCTAGCGATTGATAATGCCTCATCTATAGAATATGCAGTACCCCATTTTGGAGCATGTATATTTAATTTATTTAAAATTTCTCCAAACTTTTTTCGATTTTCAGCTAAATCAATAGAACTTGAATCTGTGCCAATAATATTGACATTTTCTAACTTGAGTTTATTTGCAATATTTAAAGGAGTTTGACCACCAAATTGTATTAATATTCCATCAGGTTTTTCAAAATTAATTACATTCATTACATGTTCAAATGTTAAAGGTTCAAAATAAAGGCGATCAGATATATCAAAATCAGTAGATACAGTTTCTGGATTACAGTTATACATTATCGTTTTGTAACCTGCTTGCTTTAAGCCTAAAACTGCTTGAACACAACAATAGTCAAATTCTACACCTTGACCAATACGTGTTGGTCCACTTCCTAAAATTAAAATTTTTTTTCCAGATAATGGGTAGACTTCATTTTCAACTTCGTATGTTGAGTAACAATATGGAGTCTTTGCTTCGAATTCTGCAGCACATGTATCAACAGATTTAAATGTAGGAAAAATATTATTATCTTTGCGGAATGTATAAATATCACGTTCTTTTTTGGAAAATTTATTGGCTAATTGAACGTCCGAAAAGCCTTCTTGTTTAAGTGCCACAATATTATCAACTGTAAATTCTAAACTAGATTTTGATAATATAGATAAATGTTTAATTTGGTAAAGAAACCATTTATCAATTTTAGTTTGATTATATAAATCATCAACTGTATATCCTTCGTCCATAGCTTGCTTAACTTTTAATAATCTAAACGCAGTTCCAAAACTTATTTTAGACAAATCAAGTGGTCGATATTCAGTAACTTTTGGCTCTAACCCTAATAAACCGACTTCGAGAGATTGAAAAGCTTTTTGAAGACTGTCTCTAAAAGTTCTACCAATAGCCATCACTTCTCCCACAGATTGCATTTGTACTCCCAAAATTCCATCTGAAGTTGGAAATTTTTCAAAATCAAATCTTGGTATTTTGGTAACTACATAATCTAAGGTGGGCTCAAAAGCAGCGACTGTTTTACCAGTTATTTCATTTGGTAGTTCGTTAAGAAAATATCCCATTGCTAATTTTGCGGCAATCTTCGCAATAGGAAATCCAGTTGCTTTAGAAGCCAAAGCAGATGATCTACTAACTCTTGGATTCATTTCAATTATAATCATTCTACCATCATCTGGATTTACTGCAAATTGAACATTTGATCCACCTGTATCAACTCCTATAGTACGTAAACATAATATGGACCAATCCCTCATTTTTTGATATTCTTTATTGGTTAAAGTTTGAGCAGGTGCTACTGTAATACTATCGCCAGTATGAATTCCCATAGGATCTAAATTTTCAATAGAACAAACAATTACTGCATTATCATTAGAATCTCTAACAACTTCCATTTCGTACTCTTTCCAACCAATTAATGATTCTTCAACTAAAACTTCATTGATAGGGCTTGCATCTAAGCCCATATCAATTAACTTATCAAACTCTTCTATATTATATGCTACAGATCCTCCTGTGCCACCCAAAGTAAAAGATGGTCTAATAATAATAGGGAAATTCATATTTAGAATTATATCCAAAGATTCTTCTTTTGTTTTTGCAAAGCCGCCTTTTGCAGTATCGATACCAACTTCATCCATAGCTTTTTTAAACTTTTCTCTATTTTCAGCTTTTTTTATGGAGTTAATATTTGCGCCAATTAATTCAACATTGTATTTTGATAAAATTCCTTCATTTTCCAATTGTATTGTTATATCAAGAGCAGTTTGACCACCAACTGTTGGCAAAATTGCATCAGGGTTTTCTTTTTTAAGGATATTTTCTATTGCATCTGTAGTAATAGGTTCAAGATATGTTGAATCAGCTAAATCTTTGTCAGTCATTATAGTTGCAGGATTTGAATTAATTAAAATTACTTTATAGCCCTCATCTTGCAGTGCTCTACAAGCTTGTGTTCCTGAATAATCAAATTCACAACTTTGTCCAATCACAATTGGGCCTGAGCCTATTATTAATACTGATTTTATATCATTTCTTTTTGGCATTATTTTTTATTCATTCATTAGTTTTATAAATGATTGAAATAAATACTCAGAATCATGGGGTCCAGGTGAAGATTCGGGATGATATTGAACAGAAAATAATTTCTTTTTTTTAGAAGATATACCAGCTATTGTATCATCATTTAAATTGACATGTGTTACTTCAATGTCATTAGGTAAATCATTCTTACTAACTGCAAAACCGTGATTTTGACTAGTTATTTCAATCTTATGATTTTTCAAGTTTTGAACTGGATGGTTTGCACCTCTGTGACCATATTTTAGTTTAAAGGTTTTAGCTCCCAAAGCAAGGGATAATAATTGGTGACCTAAACAAATACCAAAAATGGGGCAAGAGCCAATTAGATTTTTAATACATTTAATTGCATAATCAATTGCTGCAGGGTCACCAGGTCCATTAGAAAGAAAAATTCCATCTGGTTTAAATTTTTCTATTTCTTGACTAGTTACATTTGCGGGAAAGACAGTGACATTACAATTATATCTATTCAATAGTCTTAATATATTATTTTTTATACCATAATCAATTGCTGCAACTTTATACTTATTAGTAGAATTTAGGTCGTATTTATATGGCTCTTTACAAGTAACATTTTTGACTAAATTTAATCCTTCCATAGAAGGGATTGAATTCAATTTTTTTTGAAGTTGTTGATCATCTTCAATTTCAGAACTTATGATTGCATTCATTGATCCATTTTCTCTTAAATGTTTTGTTAACGCTCTAGTATCAATTCCATAAATACCTACAATCTGATTTTCTAATAAAAAATCATTTAATGTTTGTTCAGATTGAAAATTTGATGGATACAATGCTAGATCTTTAATTACAAAACCAGATGCTTGAATTTTGTGGCTTTCTGCATCTTTAGAACATATTCCATAATTGCCTATTTGAGGATAGGTCATAAGCACAATTTGACTATTATATGATGGATCAGTTAAAATTTCTTGATAACCTACCATACTAGTATTAAAACATAATTCACCAGTGGTTGTGCCTTTAGCACCTAATGAAAAACCTTTGAAAACTTTACCATCATCTAATAAAATTTTAGCAGGTGTTTTTGATAAAAAAAAAGCTCCGTTTTTTTCGGAGCTATTCATCTTTATTTATATTATATACAAATATCATAACTAAAATTAACATACTTCGTAATTTTATCAAAAACCTAAATCTTGTTGGGTTTGAATTTTTTCTTCAATTAAAGACTCTAATTGATTTAAAATATGATTATCTTCAGAAGAATTATTAGAATTTTTTAGCAATTCCCTAGTTTCTTTTAAAATTAAATTTGGATCAGTTCTTAATTTTCCTTTATAATCAACAGTACTTGGTTTTTTATGATGAATAATACTAAGATATTGTTGGTATTCATCTTGTAAATCTTCATTCAAAAATTCAAAAAAATGGCGTCCTAAAATTCTTTTTGCTAACTTTAAAATGCGTTTGCTTGAATCTTTTTCATTCATTGAATTAATCATATCTATTTTTTGTAATTGATTGCTATTATGAAATTCTTTACTCAAAAAATTTTCTTCTTTAGTAAAAAAACCACTCGAATATAAAGATGCATCTAAATCAAGTTCTATATCACTTTCTTCAAAGTTTTTATTCTGATGTTTTTCAATTAATTTTAATAATGCATTTGGATTATGCTTTAGCCATGTCAAATTTGACTTTGCTAATCCTACAATATTTTCATTAAAAACGCGTAAATATTTATCTGAAAAAGGAAGTATAAAGTTAGGTTCTCCAAACGTTTTAGTAATGATTCCTTTTTCAATTTTTTGAACAATGTTATCTTCTGTAAATTCAGAAAGATCATACATATCTAAACGTAATAATTTTTTCTTTTTGTCTTTTTTATGTTGATTTTCATAAGCTGTACATAATTCTATAATAGGAGATACATAATTAGATTGTAATCCATTTTTATTGCTTACATATACACCTATTTTATATTTAGAGTCATNTATACATACTAAGTCNGGTAATTTTGTAAAAAAATTACGNTCATTATCAGTTTTAAATGAAGAAATCAAATAATCCCACATTTTTTCATCAATATTTCTNAATTTTTTTGCNAACTCTATTGTTACAAAAACATCCACTTCAGCNTCNTGAGACATGCCNTCATATAATTTATTAATAGCATTGATTTGTTCTAATCTTAAACTAAGNCGATTATTAGGNGTTGGCCANATTATAGANTGATCTTTTTTGTATAAATAGTATACCATAATCATTTTATATAAATCTGCTCTAAAATTATTATTTTTATATTGATGAGAATAAGGGTCAAATAAATTNCTATAAAAACCAAANCTCAAAAANGTNTCATCAAAACTTAAACTGTTATATCCAATATTTATTGAATTAGGTTGATTCATNATATNGTGNATTTCTTTAAATGCNTCATATTCATTTTGGCCTATCTTAATCTGNTNTATNGANAATCTATTNACCANNAGTGCTTTGGGGTGAGGTATAATATCATTTCTTAATTTTATATCNATGTTATGATGTTTTAAGATATTNAGTTGGAAATCGGTTTCTTTAGCAGCAAATCTTATNACCTGATCAAAACATGCATTTTGACCAGTAGTTTCTAAATCATAAAAAATATATTTGTAGTTNTTNAATANTGACACTTATGTATTTTTTACAAAATTTTTNCCATCCCATTTGAAACCATCATATTCAAAACCTTTAAAATCTTTGATTGATTTAACTTGATTTTGTGCTAAAAATCTNATGAACTCTCCTTTNACAGACTTTCCAAANTGGCCTGCTGCAGTAGTTTTTCCCTTATTTTTTACAAGAAAATCAATTTGTATAGTATTTTTATTGGGCGTGTATGCTTTTCTNTGAACTTGTGGNAANAAATCAAAAATTAAATCCTCATTACTTAAATGCTCTGTAATTATTGGNCCCCATAATCTCTTTAAAGACAAAACATTCATTTTTAATTTATAGTCAGGTATTAATGTGTCTGGGGTTAGTAAACCAAATAGCCCACTAAAAATCAAAATATGTTTATTCATATAATTTTGTGATTTTTTGTTAAGGCTTTTCCAATCAATATGATTATAAACAACGCCAGTATATCGTTCAATCGCTGTTACACATTTACTGTTGAATACATCCTGATTTTGGCGATGGAACATAGTGGCTTTTTCTTGTGATGTTCCATAAACAGAAGTTAAATCTTCAAGTTCTATTAATCCTAAGTAATCAACAATTTGCTGTGTATACTCTGCAAATTTAAAATCAGTATCTTTAAAAAGTATGTCTGACGGCTGAACTTTAGCTTTGCCCTCACTAGGTGGAATAAGTATTTTCATGACTATATTTAACCTTTTTTTATATCGTAATTTAATCTAAAAAATATTTTTTTCATTAAATTAATCAAGAAATTTCGCCTCAAATGAAATTTTTAATAATTCAAAAAGTTCGCTATTTGAATTTAATAATGCTTTTAATTGTCTATTTGCATCTCTTTTATTGCCTGACTCTATATATGCTTGCCCTAGTGCATAAATAGTAAATTCGTTTCTTGGGTTAATAATTAAAGATTTTTTAAATGCTCTAATTGCTTTAGAGTAGTTTTCGAGTTCATAATTACATGAACCAATATAAAACAAAATTTCATCATCATTACTATTATTAACTGATTCTAAATAATACATTGCAGATTGATATTTTTTTGTTTTGTAATATGCTACTCCTAATAAATAAGATGCAGTTAAATCGTTATTGTTTTTGGTAATATATTTTTTGAAAATATCTATTGATTCTTTGTATAAATGAATGTGAAAATAAGAAAAAGCTAGATTATATAATAATTCATAATTATCAGGATGATAATATAACCCTTCATGAATTATTGGAATTAAATCTTTATAATTTTTTTCTTCTAATAGAGATATAGAAAGTTGTTTATAAAGATTGAGGCTATTATATCCGCATTCTCTTGCATAGAAAAAATAATCTTGTGCTAAATCATATTTCTTATTTTGATTAGCAATAAAACCTAAATAATAATATGTTTGACCTGTCTGANATTCCTCATATTCTAAAATAGTATTGTAATAAAATTGCGCTTTGTTATAATTACCNAACTCCCAATATGCTGAAGCTATTTTATTATAATATTTCATATTATTTTGATCTAATTCAATTAATCTTTTATAGTTATCTATTGATTCAGGCAATCTTTTAAGTGAATATAAAATATTTGCTAAAATTTTAATAACCTCGACATCCTTTGGTTGATATAGAAGATGTCTTCTTAAATATTCTAATGATTTTTTGTACTGCCCATCTTGATATAAAATCATACCTAACCTATATATTAAATCATTATTATTATCATCCATATTAATTGCTTGATTATAATTTTTGATTGCTTCTTCAATATTTAATAATTTTTCATAAATCATTCCTATTTGATAATAAATATTAGGGTCATATGAATTTAATTTTAAAGATTTTTTATATGAAGACAGTGATAATTTTAAATTATTTGTTTCTAAATAACATAGGCCTAAATAGTTATATAATTCATAGTTTTTAGAATCATATTGAAGTAAATCTAAAAATAAAGGGATGGCATCATTAAAATTTTCATTTTCATATTTTATTAATGCTAAATAATATTTGCTATTATAATGTTCAGGGTTACTTTCTAAAACAGCATTAAAATTTTGCTGTGCTTGATCGCTATAATTAAGTTTATAAAAACATACTCCTTGTTGAAAAAGTGCTAATTCATTATCAGGATTTGCCCAAATAATTTTTTGATATTCAGATAAAGCGTCAATATAATTTTTTTCAGCGAAATAGTTATTGGCTAAAATTGTATAACCGATAATATCGTCTGGCATAATTCTTAAAAATTCCTTAGTGTAGGATGTAGATAAGTTATTATTACCAAGTTTAAATGAAATCATGGATAAATAAAAATATGCTGCTGCTTGAATATCTTGATTATCAGAATATTTTGACGTTTGAAAATAATCTTGCAATTGATTTAATTCTAAATCATCCAAAGAATTAAAAAAATCATTATAAAAATCATAATCAAAAATATCATAACCTTCTACAAATGCATTTGATAAAGAAATAATGGCTCTATTATATTCAGTACTTTTTATGTGTACTTTTGCCGTGTCAATAAAATCATGTGGCTTTATTATAAAAACGCTATCCTCTAAAAATGTCAATTGTCGACTAATGTTATCTAAATTATTCTTTTGATTTAATGCATTAGTCCAATCAGTATTTTCATACGATAATGTATCAAGAGAATATAAATATGATAAATGATTAGAAATAAGTTCAGAAATTTCTAATTGATCATTGTTTAAATAAATTTCATATAAATATTCAAAAGGAGTAATTAAAAACTGGTCTGCATTTAAAGAGTTATAATGCATTATGTGTATTGCTTCTTGAAAGCATCTTAATGTATTTATTTCATCATCTATTTTATAATAAAGATCACCTAATACAATTAATGTTTCAGATAAATTTTTATTTTTTGATCCAAAAATTAAAGATTGTATATCATAAATTTTTTCATAGTTTGCAATTGCGTCAACATATGATTTGTTTAAAATAAATAATTGCGCTTCATCCCTTAACTCAGTAATTGACAATTTTTCTTCTAACTCATAGTTTAGTAGGATTGAAAAAAGGGTAATTATGATAATTTTATACATTTTTTAAAATTTAAAAATTTTTATACTTATTTACAAAAATCTTAAAAAGATTTAATCTAAGATGTTTAAATTTAAGACATATTTTAAAACATAAATATGATAGAAAAAAAAATAGAAGAAAAATTGATGGAAGGATTGAAAGATCCAAAAATATTTATACAAGATATGACTGGAACAAAAGATCATTTCAACGCAATTATCATAAGTGATACATTCAACGGAAAAAATTTAATTGAACAACATCGACTTGTATATGAAATTTTGGGAAATATGATTACTAATGAAATTCATGCTTTACAATTAAAAACTTTAACATGGGAACAATGGAAAAAAGAAAATTAAACAATAATTGGAATGTAAATAGTTGGAAAAATTATAAATTATTACAACAACCTACCTGGCCAGATGAAAAAAAATATAATTCTGTAATAAAAATATTACATGAATATCCTTCTTTAATTTTTCCTGATCAAATAAATCAATTAAAATATAGATTAACTCAAGTACAGGAAGGCAAAGCATTTTTAATACAAGGTGGTGAATGTGCTGAATCGTTTAAAGAATTTTCCGAACAATCAATCAAAAATAAATTAAAAATTCTATTTCAAATGGCAACTATCATTTCATACGGATCATCGATTGATACTGTTAAAATTGGTAGATTTGCGGGACAATATGCGAAACCTAGAACATCATTAACAGAAACAAGAAATGGTATTACTCTTCCAACTTTTAGAGGCGACTCTGTAAATGAAGTTGATTTTAACTTGAAAGCAAGAACTCCAAATCCAGATCGTCTTTTGGAAGCCTATCATAAATCAACCGCTACATTAAATTTGATTCAACCAATAATTAAAAATAAATTTAAAAATTTAAAGCATTTTTGGAATATAGAAATGCTTAATCATTCAAAAATTTATAACCGTTTTGATAAAACAATTAAAGAGGTGAATAAGTCACTAAAATTTTTAAACACTATCAGTAATGATATAAATTTATTTAGTGAAAAAAAGTTTAATGAATTTTATATTTCTCATGAATGCTTATTATTAGGATATGAATCTGCATTAACAAGATTTTATAATAATAGTTATTATAATGCTTCGACTCATTTAGTTTGGCTTGGACATAGAACAAGAAATTTGAATAGTGCCCATGTTGAGTATTTAAGTGGAATAGAAAATCCCATTGGTATTAAATGTGGACCTAATCTTGATTTAAAAGATCTAGAATCAATTTTAAGAAAAATTAATCCTTTAAATGAAAAAGGTAAAATTGTTCTTATATGTAGATTTGGAAGTAAAGATATTGAAAAAGAATTACCACCATTGATAAAAATGATTTCAAAAAATAAATTTAATGTAGTTTGGAGTTGTGACCCAATGCATGGTAATACATATAAATACGATAATAAATATAAAACAAGAAATTTTAATGCTATTACAAAAGAGTTAGAAATATTTTTTGACATTCATTATAACTCTATTACAAATGCGAATGGTGTACATTTTGAATTAACTCCCAATGATGTAACCGAATGTGTTGGCGGAATACGTAATATAAAAGAATCGGATTTACATTTAAAATATGAAACTTCATGTGATCCGCGTCTAAATCACGAACAAAGTATAGAATTAGCTTTTCTAATTACAGACTTAATAAAAACAAAGAGGTAAATAAATGGTAAAAATTGACGGTTATGGTGACAATCTAACAGTAAATGACATTCGAATAGGTGATTTATCTCCAAGCGATCATGAAAAAATTGAAAAAGAAAAAGGCGGCCAAAATTACAGTCCCTTAGAAAATGTAGTGGTTTCTCATGTGAAAGATTCGTCAACTTTAATTTGTCGAAAACCATCAATTGATAATGTAAAAGGATTTGTTGAAGAAGAACTTCTTGATGGATTATGTTGTTATTCAGCAGTAAATCAGGGTCAATTAAATACAACAATAGTTGATGCTGTCATTGCACATCTTCAAAATGAAAAATTACCTACAGTCCCACGTTCTATAAGACATAAATATATGAGTGCATTTTTACTGGCTGCTACATCATTTACAAAAATGGATAGAGTTGTACCTAAAGTTGCTGGTGTTGAATCTTGGGAATTGACTTTTAAATTATGTAGAAGGTGGGGTCAATTTGTAAAAGGTATAGCTGAAAAAGATTGTATAGTAGTTGGTGCTACTGGAAATTTCCATGGTAGATCTTTAGCTGCAGTATCAATGTCAGATGATCCGGAATCAAAAAAAGGTTTTGGTCCATTTGTGCCAGGTATTGAATTAGTGCCATTTAATGATTATGAAGCATTGAAAAATTTATTTGAAACAAAAGGTGAACAGATTGCTGCTTTTTCAGTTGAGCCAATTCAAGGAGAAGCAGGAGTAATAGTGCCAGATGATGACTATTGGCCAAAGGTATCAAAATTATGTAAAGAACATAATATTTTACTAGCTTTTGACGAAGTGCAAACTGGATTTGGTAGAACTGGTGAAAATTTTGCTCATCAATTATATGGTGTTAAACCTGACATTATGGGCTGTGGAAAAGCAGCAGGTGGTGGAATATTNCCTGTATCTTTTGTGGCAGGACGAAATGATGTAATCGGTACTTTAACACCTGGGTCTGAAGGCTCAACATTTGGTGGTTACCCGCTTGCTTCTGTCGTAGGAATTTATGCAATTAAGACTCTCATTGAAGAAAATTTAGCTGATAATGCAAAAATTAGGGGGGCACAATTAATGAGTCATTTTGAAAGTATAAAAAAAGAATTTCCTGATAAAATTAAAGAAGTTAGAGGAAAAGGTTTATTGACAGCATTTGAAATGCATGATTCGGATTTACTTGATGGTCATAAAGTATCAATGGAATTATTAAATAATGGTATATACGCAAAAGAAACTCATCATTCAACCGTAAGAATAGCGCCCGCATTAACTGTAAGCGAAAAGCATGTAGATATCTTAGGTGAAAAAATTAGATTAGTAATATCAAATTTATAAATCTATTTTTTACAATAAAAAATTATAAATTAGTGTTGGATTAAAAATGAAATTATTAAAAAAGATTATATCAGGAGCATTTTTATTTTATTTATTAAAAGGAATAATGTGGTTAATTGTATTGTATTTTTTCCCTACAATTTTTCAGAAAATTTTTGGAGAGTAAATTATGAATAAGTTATCTTATATTGTTGTTTTTACTTTATTGATTTTATCGGCATGTAAAGATGCTAATCAAATACATTTAGAGTCAACCATTGATGAATTTAAATATTTAAAAAATAATAATCTACTTGACAAAAAGCATTTAGATAAATTGAAAGCTAGTTTTGAAGATTTAAGCTATAGTCAATCTTTTACAATGAGTGTTACATCGCTATATTATTTATCAGAAATATCAATTATCGAAAATAAGTACGAAGAAGCACATGATTTCATAAAAAAAGCATATTTAATAAGTCATGCTGATTCAATTTATCAACAAATCAATAAAATTAATTTACTATTAAATCCGGTAGACACTTTAAACNTATCATCAAAAGATGATAATGAAAATGAGGTTTTAAAAATTTTTGAAATAGGAAGAAATAAAATTAAAAAACTTTATGAAAATAAAGATTACGACGGTGCTATTAGTCAAACTAATTTATTGATTGAAGTATTAAAAAATTTAAATGATGAAAAATTAATAAAAGTAGAATTGTCTCAATTATTTCAAGATTTAGCAATTTTCTATTCTCAAAAAAATGATATAGAAAATGCTAAAGAAAGTATACAAAAAGCTATTTTATTAAATGCAAACGCAGAAAATGTGGAAATACAAAAATTAATTAATAATAAATAAATTGAACTTAGAACGCATTTATAATATTATAATTAACGAGCCTATTTATTTAACAATAGTCTGTATATTAATATTAATAGGAGCATATAGTATTCTTAAAAGAATCTTTAAACTACTTTTGATAATTTTGGTTATCTTAATTGGATATATTGGCTACTTAATGTATACTAATCAAAAATTACCAACACAAGAAAAAATAAATTCAGTTAAAGATAAGGTTATCGAAGAATTTGAAAAAGGAATTAATAATTTAGATCGATTAACAAATGATAATGACTAAGAAAAAATAATTTCAACAAGTAAAATAACATCTAAAATATTTAAACCTGAATCATTATTGATATCACCTGTATCAGAAAAATCATTGTTCAAAATCATATTTATTAGAATAGTAACATCCAATACATTAATTGTACCATCTAAATTAATGTCTCCTAATGATTCGAAATTCAGATTAATTACTACAGGGCGATGATCAGAAATAAGATTGTCATATTCCCACCATCCATTCATATAATCATCAATTTTAAATGTAAACACTGAATTATTATCAATATTATCAAATAATTCATTTGTGATTAAAATATGATCTAAATGACTTGGCCAATTAGGGAAAGACCAATCACTTGATGGTCCCTCTGCTATGAACATATCAGCAAATAAAAAGTTTTGGCTATCATCTAAAAATTCATTGAAAATATTATGAGAATTTGATTCAGCAATATCATCATTATAATCACCCAATATCACAACATTATCATCACTAAAGTTAGAATCAATATAATTTTTCAAATATTGATTAGCCATTAATCTTCTAAATTCTTCATCCCAATAGTCTTCTTCAACATAACCATCTCCACAACACTTATAATGAACATTAATNATAACAAATTCTTCATTATTAAACTGTACTTTTATAACATAAGGCGTTCTGTATGCATAATAATGTTCATATTGATTTAAAATAGTATATGGATAATGTGTAATTTCAATTGAATCCGTATTAATTAGATAAGATAATTCACCCCAATTACCATCATCTGCTCTATACCCATACCAAGAACCATTTAAATCATTAACCAGTTCGTCAAATTCTATTTGACTTTCTATCTCTTGTAATGCAATTATATCTACATTGATATCGTTAATAATATTAGTTAGATAAGTTTTTGTCTGCGAATTTTTCGGATAATTTTCAATATTCCACGTAACAATATCTAAGGTTGATTGACTGCCAATTTGTGGATAGGTTTGACTGTAAGATAAAGTTAATAATAAATAAATAATAATTTTTTTATAAATCATTTAATACATCATTTGCATGTGTTTTTGTTTTCACTTTTTCAAAAACTGATTCAACAAAGCCTTTTTCATCTATAATATATGTAATCCTTGAAATGCCCATGTACTCTCTCCCCATGAATTTTTTTAAGCCCCAAACTCCATACTCTTCTAACATTACATGAGATTCATCTGATAATAAATCAAAATTAAAATTTTGTTTAGTATGAAAGTTTTTCTGTCTTTTAACAGAATCAGCAGAAACACCAAAAATTTTTATTCCCAATTCTAAAAATTCATTGAGTTCATCACGGAACCCTTGGCCTTGAATTGTTCAACCTGGTGTACTTGCTTTTGGATAAAACCATAATAAATATTTTTGCCCTAATAATTTTTCAGACGATATTGTATCTTCATCTTGATTTAATAAGCTAAATTCGGGTGCCTTATCACCTATTTGTAACATGATTTTAATTCTCCTTAATATTGATGATATTAATATTTATTATATTAAATTTAACAAAATTATAGGAATATTTTATGGTAATAATATATAGTGCCTCATGGTGTGCTCCATGCAGGTTTGCCAAACAGTTGTTGAATGAAAAGGGTATAAAATTTGAAGAAATTGATATTGAAAAAGAAAATATTAGTAGGCAAGACTTNCTCAAAATATCNGGTGGTAGTACAGTACCTCANATCAGCATAAATGATAATTTCATTGGTGGATACGATTCTTTGCTATTACTTGATCAATCAGGAAAATTGGAAAAATTACTATGATTGCAGAATTAAATAAAGATGAAGTACTTAATTACTGTGATAAATATTCAAATGAAGATTCAGATTTGGCTAAACAATTAATTAAACAGACATTTGAAAATGAGTCANNACCGCAAATGATTAGTGGGCTTCAAGTTGGTAATATTTTACAAAGTTTCATNATAGCTATAAATGCAAAAAATATTCTTGAAATTGGNATGTTTACNGGGTATAGCGCTTTAAAAATGTCAGAATGTTTAGCTCCTGATGCACAAATCCACACTTGCGAAATAAGTAAAAATCATATAAAAACAGCTCAAAAGATTTTTGATTTGAGTAAAAATGGGCATCAAATAAATATTCATGAAGGACCTGCGCTAGATTCTTTGAAATCATTCAAAAATAATAGTTTTGATTTTTGCTTTGTTGATGCTGATAAAAATAACTATGTTAACTATTATAAAAAGTGTATCAACCTATTAAGACCAAATGGTGTTATGATATTAGATAATATGTTATGGGGAGGTAAGGTTTTAAAACCTAAAGATAAAGAAACAAAGATGATTGTTGAAACAGCGAAAATAATAAATGAAGATGACAAATGCTTTAATACTATGCTTACAATTAGAGATGGATTAATGTTATGCATCAAAAAATAAATTCATTGAAAAATAAAAATATTTTAATATGTGTTACTGGATCAATTGCAGCATATAAGACATGTGAAATAATTAGAATTTTAAAAAAACAAGGTTCAAATGTAAAAGTAATGATGACAAAATCAGCTGAAAAATTTGTTGGTAAATCAACTTTTGCGGCACTATCTAATAATGAAGTAATAACCGATTTATTTCCTGATACTCCTAAAGCGGGTCTTGAACATATTGAGTTATCCTTTGAACTGGACCTAGTTCTTGTAATGCCTGCAACAGCAAATATTTTATCAAAAGTTGCAAATGGAATTGCAGATGATGTAGTATCAACTACACTTTGTGTATGTGAACAGACAACTATTTTTGCGCCCGCTATGAACTATAAAATGTGGCAAAATAAATCAGTGATTGAATCAGTTGATAAATTAATATCAATGAATAAAAGAATAGTAAATCCTGAAAGTGGTTATTTAGCAAGTTTACATGAGGGTGAAGGAAGATTAGCCAATGTAAATACCATAATTAATGAAATTAAAGATGTGTTTAAGATTAGATTGCCTCTCAAAAATAAAAATATTATAATCACAGCAGGGCCAACCTTAGAACCAATAGATCCAGTAAGATTTATATCAAATCATTCCTCAGGAAAAATGGGCTATGCTATAGTTGATGCTGTATGCAATAAAGGTGGAAATGTAACTTTGTTATCAGGGCCTGTAAATTTAAAACCACATCCTGAAGCAAATGTAATTAACATAAAAACAGCTAGCGATTTACTGGTAGAATTTGAAAAAATGGATTTAAAAAATGTGGATTATATTTTTATGTGCGCAGCAGTTGTTGACTATACTCCTACAAAAAAATATGACAAAAAAATTAAAAGAGATAAATCATCATTTGTAATTGATTTAAAAGAAAATCCTGATATTATTAAAACAATTTCAGAAAAAACTAATGCTACTATCATTGTTTTTGCTTTGGAAACGAATGATGGTTTTATTAATGCAAAAAATAAATTAAAAAATAAAAATGCGGATTATGTAGTTTTAAACTATGCAAATAAAAAAGGCCAGGGCTTTAATTCAAATACAAACCATGTATATATTTTTGATAAAAATGGAATAGAGATAGAATTAAGAAAAGATAGAAAAGATAGAATTGCTGAGAAAATTGTAGACTTGGTTATAAATTAATACCTACAGGCCTATGGTCTGATATATAGTTATCATATTTTTGAAATCCTCCAATGATGTAATTATCAAGTTGAATTGTATAGGTATTAATTGTGTCTACAAATAATTCATTAGTAACTAAAATATGATCTAAATGACTTGGATAACTTGGAAAGGACCAGTTTGTTGTGCTGCCCTCTGCAATGTAAGTATCAGTAAAAAAATAATGTTCAGAATCATTTAAAAATTCAGAAAAAACATTATTAGAATTTTCCTCTGCTATATCATCGTTAAAATCTCCAACAACAACAACTTTTTCATTCTGAAAATTACTATCAATATAATTTTTTAGGTAATAACTAGATTGTTGTCTTCTATATTCCTCATCCCAATAATCTGATTCAATAATTCCATTACCACAACATTTATAATGAACATTAATAATAATATATTTTATATCATTAAAATAGCATTCCAATACATAAGGTGCTCTATATGCAAAAAAATGTTCTTGATCTTCAAGTATAGTATAGGGATCGGTTATAATATCAATATAATCAGTATTAATTANATATGATAACTCTTGATAATTACTATTATCTGATCTAAATCCAATCCATTCNCTTCCTAGTTGATTAACTAATAGATTGAATGATTCTTGATCAGTAATTTCTTGTAAAGCATAAATGTCAGAATTGATATTGGGAATAAAATCTAATAAATATTCTATGGTTTCTTCGTGCTTAGGAAAAAACTCTAAATTCCATGTTACGATATCAAGGCTTGATTCTGATCCAAAATTAATGTCATAAGATTGATTATTATTANTAATATTTTCAGAACAACTTATAAACAATAATAAAAATACTATATATGTCTTAAAATTCATTTTATAATATAAAAATTGTTCAATTTAAAATTAATATATTAAGTTGTAAATTTTAAAGTATACATTACGATGAAAAACAAAAATAGGTTCTTATGATATTAATTACTGGTTTAAATGGTGANATGGGAAGTGCGCTTGTTCAAAAATTAAATGAACTGGGTAAAAATAATATTATTGGTTTAGATATTAAGCCAATAAAAGAATCACTAAAACCATTTGTAACTAAACATTATGTTGGAGACATCAAAGATAAAAACTTAATAAAAAAAATTTTTACAGATAATAAATTAAATGAAGTATATCATCTTGCTGCTATCTTAAGCACAAAGGCTGAAGCCTCGCCCTTTTTATCACATCAAATTAATGTAGATGGGTTCCTCAACTTATTAGCAGAGATAGAAAATTATAATTCATTGGTCAAGTTTTTCTTTGCTAGTTCAATAGCAGTTTATCATCTGAACGAAAATAAAAATATAGAAATATCTGAAAATGAATTTTGTAATCCTAGTAATATGTACGGGTGTAATAAATTATATTGCGAAAAAATTGGTTCATATTTTAGTAAATATTCAAAAAATATGAATAATTTAGATTTCAGATCAATACGATTTTCTGGAATTATTAGTGCTCAAACACTTCCTGTTGGTGGCACTAGTGACTATGCACCCGAAATGATTCATTCCGCAATTCGAAATAAAAATTATACTTGTTTTGTAAATTCTGAATCATGTATACCATTTATGATTATGCCAGATGCAATTGAAGGNATTATAAAATTNATGGNNACAGATAAAAGTAGGTTAAAACATGATGTTTATCATATTCAATCATTTAGTCCAACTGTAAAGATGATATATCAGAAATTGAAGTTAAGTTTTCCGAAATTTAAATTAAATTATGATATCAATAAAAGAAGACAATTTTTAATTAATTCTTGGCCAAATAAATTAAATCAATCAGCTGCTGTAGAGGATTGGGATTGGTCGCCAAAGTTTGACTTTGATAAATCTTTTGACGAATACTTAATTCCTATTATTGCTGATTATTATGCGGAGAAAAAATAATTATGTACACGAACAAAGACTTTTTAAAAGATGAATTATCAAAAATAAAAAAAGATGGATTATATAAAAAGGAAAGAATAATAGATTCTGATCAAAGTCCTAACATTCATGTTAATAATAAAACAGTATTAAATTTTTGTGCTAATAATTATTTAGGNTTATCAAATAATTNTGAGATAGTAAAATCATCTCAAAATGCTTTANAAAAATGGGGTTTTGGTTTAAGTTCAGTTAGATTTATTTGTGGCACACAATCGATTCATACTAAACTNGAAAATAAAATTTCTACTTTCTTAAAAAAAGAGGATACTATTTTATATACCTCATGTTACGATGCAAATGGTGGACTGTTNGAAACACTGCTAGATAGTGATGATGCAATTATATCTGACTCTCTTAACCATGCCAGTATTATTGATGGAGTGCGNCTATGCAAGGCAAAGAGATATAGATATCAAAATTCAAATATGGAAGAATTAGAAGAAATTTTAAAAAATACACAAAGTAATAGATTTAGGCTAATTACAACTGATGGTGTTTTTTCTATGGATGGATATATTGCAAAATTAGATATCATATGTAAACTTGCTAAAAAATATAATGCTTTAGTACATGTTGATGATTCACATGCAACTGGATTTGTTGGGAAAACTGGAAGAGGATCCGCAGAATATCATAATGTTCTCGACCAAGTAGATATAATAACTTCTACCCTTGGTAAGGCATTAGGTGGTGCCTCTGGAGGATTTACATCTTCAAATAAAGAAATTATTTCAATATTAAGACAAAAATCAAGACCATACCTTTTTAGTAATTCATTAGCACCTGTGATAGTAGCAGCTTCAATAAAAGTGCTAGATATGCTAGAAAATAGCAATGATTTAATTGATCAAGTAAATGAAAATACTAAATATTTTAGATCCAAAATGACAGAATTGGGTTTTACAATAAAAAAGGGTGTTCATCCAATTGTACCTGTTATGATAGGCGATGCTAAATTAGCACAAAAAATGGCAGATGATATGCTAAATGAGGATGTATATGTTATAGGTTTTTCTTATCCTGTTGTTCCAAAAGATGAAGCAAGAATAAGAGTTCAAATAAGTGCAGCGCANACAAAACAAGAATTAAATAAAGTAATTGAAGCATTTAAAAAAATAGGTAATAAATATAGTTTAATCAATTCAACGATTTAAGTATTGTTAAACTAGTAGANCTACCAAGAATTCCTAGATTTTGATATCCCAACATAAAATCAAAATTTTTATATTTTGTTTTTAAGCCCAATGAAGTGCCAGTAAAAAAATCATCTTCAAAATTTCCGTAGTATAAATCCTGACCTATAGAAGATATACCCATAAATATTGAATTATCTTTTAACATCAATTCAACGCTCAAATTAAAATCCATATGATTTTGGAAAAATTCGTTCTTATATAAAAATAATAAATTTAAATTTTTTGGTTTATACATTAGTGAATATCCATAATTTTCTGGTAATTTTTCTATGGCACTTGTATAAGTAGTTAGTATAGTTCCGTAGTTATCTAAAAATATTTCAAATACTAAAAANTTTAGATTATAAATAAAGTTTAATTTTGTTGCCAATATACTACTATGAAAGTTATCAATTTTGGAATAAAGATATTTCAATTCAAATGTAGATAAAAAATTATTTGTAATATTTTTATGTAATTGATTACTTAAAATATAATCTTCTGATCTAAATTTATAACCCGTTTCTGAATCATCAATTTCACCATAATTAATAATCTGAATACTTGGTGTTAATTTTAAACCTGACAATTGAATATTATAAATAAGAGAATTTGAGGAAACAGAATTAGGAAAAGTAATATAATTACTTGAAAAATTATCATGATATTGATTAGATAGTATTATGTTTTTAAAAATAAAGTAATCAGAACTATTAGTGATTAATTCTATATTGTTCTTTGGAAATAATAAACCATTATAACTTGTATGTCCTAAAGTTAATAAAATTATTAATATTATAAATATATGTCTCATTTTAAAGTACTGATATTGAATCTATGTCAATTAATAGTTTAACATTTTTATCAATCAATTGTTTTTTATTATCTTGAATATAATGCATAGTTGTTAATACATCAGAAATTTGATTAATATCAATTTTTAATAAAATATGATATCTGTTATTTCTAGCTAATTTTTCGATTGGGCATGGTAAAGGGCCAATAATATAATCTTCAAATCTAACTTTTAATAAATGATATATTTTTTCTGAACTATCAATGCACTTTTTAACTGACTTTGATTGAAATAATAATCTAATTAATTTTTTAAATGGCGGATAATTAAGTGTTTTTCTACTTTCCAAATTTAAATTATAAAACTGTTTGGATTGATAATTTGTTGACATTTGTATTAGTTGATTTTTAGGTTGTAAAGTTTGAATAACAGCTTCACCTAATTTTTCACTTCTTCCTGATCTTCCAATTACTTGGTAAAGCAGTTGGAAAGTTTTTTCATAGGATCTAAAGTCTGGAATATACATTCCTAAATCTGCATTAATGACAGCGACCAATGTTATATTACTAAAATCTAAGCCTTTGGCAATCATTTGAGTCCCTAATAAAATATTAAATTCCTTATTTTTAAATTTATTTAAAATTTCTTTTTGCTTTTTCATTGAATTGGCATTATCAGCATCCATTCTCATTATATTAACATTAGGATAAATTTCATTTAAAATTGATTCAATTTGTTCAGTTCCATAACCTAAATATTTAATGTTAGTGTTACTATATTTAGACATAGAGTAGGTTTTATTACAATGATGACATATTAGTTTTTGAATAGAAGTATGATATGTGAGTATAACATCACAGTCTTTGCAACGAAGAATATCATCGGATTCTGCACATACTTTTATTGAAGAAAAACCTCTTCTATTATGTAGAATTAATACCTGTTCATTATTTTTAATTCTTTGTTTTATTTGAGCGTGTAAATAGCTACTAATAATATCTTGATTTAACATTTTTTGGTTTTCATTATTCATATCAATAATTTTTACATTGGGTAATTTTGCATTACCATATCTTTCTTTTAATTGATATACATCGTATTTATTTCTAATGAAAGCATTATAATATGTTTCCATACTAGGGGTGGCGCTTCCTAATACTACCACAGCATTAGCAAATTTAGCTCTCACAATGGATAAATCACGTGCGTTATAACAAGGCTGCTTTTCAATTTCTTTGTAAGAACTATCATGTTCTTCATCAACTATAATAATGCCTAAATTTTTTAGAGGTGCAAATAAAGAACTACGAGCTCCTATGATTATACATGGCTCTTCTTTGTTTAATTTATTAATAGTTTTTTTTCTATATGATTCAGTTGTTTGGCTGTGCCATAATAAAACATTTTCACCATAATATTNTTGAAACCTTTCANATATTTGGGTTGATAGTGCAATTTCAGGTACTAANANAAGGCATGATTTTTTTTTATCTAAATGATAATTACATAGTTTTAAATAAATTTCTGTCTTTCCGCTTCCAGGCACTCCATAAATNAACTGCGGTTTTTTATTATTATCTANTACATNGCTATAAATAGTTTGTTGATTTTTAGTTAATTTTAAAGAATCAAGTAAATTATTGAATGTTGTTTGGGTATCTTCTATTTTTTTAATCTTATTATTTTTGAAAGCCCAAGATAAAACAGTTTGTGTTATTTTACCTATTGGTGTAACATAATAATTAGACATCCATTTAATGGTGTCCCATAAATCATCAGGNATAGTTTGATGATCNACAGATTTAATTGAATTAATTTTACCTTTGTATGATACACTATCAGAGCAAGAAACTACAAATCCTTTGCATTCCTTNTTTTTAAATTTAACATCTACTAAGTCACCCTCAGTTATTATTGCATGTAACTTAATAGGTACTTTATAAGTAAAAGTCTTATTTATGAAAAACGGGAAGCAAACTTGTGCATACATATATGAATGAAAGTTATGCTGATAGTGCTTTTACTTTTACTTTAATTTTTGCTACAACATCTTTATGTAAATAAATGTCAACAAAATGACTACCAATTGATTTTATAGGGTCTGGAATAGCAATATCTTTCTTTTCAATTTTATATCCACTTTCTAACAACTGATCGCATATCATTTGAGGTGTAACTGAGCCAAACAATTTATCTTCTTCAGACGTCTGNAGTTCAAATTTTAATGAAACCTTATTTAATTTAGTGCANACTTCNTGNAATTCTGCTATTCTTTTGGCTTCAANTTCTTTTGATTTTTCTATTTGATATTCTGCTTGTGAAATAGAACTTTTGGTAGCGTAAGTTGCCAAATCATTAGGTATTAAATAATTTCTAGCATATCCAGATTTAACATTGACTATCTGACCTGGATCTCCAAGGCCTCTCACACTTTGTAATAGAATTATTTTCATTTGATTTCCTCTCTATATATTTCGTGGATCTACATGATATGGTAGCAATGCAATATTTCTTGCTTTTTTTATTTCTTTAGCAATTAATCTTTGATATTTTGCAGAAACACCTGTCACATAACCTGGAATTATTTTTCCTTGATCAGTTAAAAATTTTCTTAAGAATTTGTATTCTTTATAATTTATCATTTTAACTAAATCTTTATTTTCTTTAAATGGGCATATTTTTTTTTGATATGATAAACCAGCCATAATTATTTATCCTCCTGATTTTCTATAACTTCTTCAACATCTTCATTATCTTTCGTTTCAGAAATTTCTTCCTTTNCTTCGNCATCATTTTTTACACTNTTTTCATCTTTATTTAATAATCCCAATTGACTATCTAAAGATTTAATTTCTTCAATTAATTCTTCTTTTTCAATTCTTGTTGTTAAATAAGCCAAAACATTTGTGTTATGATCTAGTGTAGTATTAAACTCTTTATTTTTGCTTCCATCTGCTTCAAATTGAAATAATACATACATACCATATTTTTCTTTATTTATTGGATAAGCAAGTTTCTTCTTTCCCCACGTTTCAATAGCATGAGTTTTGCCTCCAAAATCTTTGAGAGAAGACTCAACAGATAAAATTAAATCTTTAAGCCTTCCAGCCTCAAGAGCAGGATGTACAATATACATAGTTTCATAATAAGACATAAATTCTCCTTTAGACNATTGATGATGCTATNACTAGCGCCACCACTGACATTAATTTAATTAAAATATTTAATGANGGNCCNGATGTATCCTTAAANGGATCNCCAACNGTATCTCCAACAACTGCAGCTTTNTGTGNATCTGTACCTTTTCGACCTTCTTCTTCTATAGTTTTTTTAGCATTATCCCAAGCACCTCCTGCGTTCGANTGAAATATAGCCATTAAAACACCACATGCAGTTACTCCAGCAAGTAGACCACCAAGCATTTCTTTTCCACCACCAAAGCCAATTAAAATTGGAATGNAAACGGCTAATAAGCCTGGCATAACCATTTCTCGTATTGATGCTTGTGTAGATATNGCTACACATTTATCNTACTCTGCTTTGCCATCNGCTTCATCAAAGATTTTTCTATCTTCTTCTGTTGCATTACTTAAATCTGCATTNTATTTCTTCATAATTTCTAACGCNGCTTTCAANGAAGGAATTTCNTTGAATTGTCTTCTNACTTCTTGAATCATACTCATNGCAGCNCGNCCTACAGCATTCATNGCAAGNGCTGAAAAAACAAATGGTAACATTGCNCCAATTAATAAGCCAACCATAACTTTGGGTTGCATCACATTAATTGANNTAAGTTCTGCTTTATCAGCAAACGCAGCAAACAGAGCAAGGGCTGTTAAAGCAGCTGATGCAATAGCAAAACCCTTACCAATTGCAGCAGTAGTATTACCTACAGCATCAAGCTTATCTGTTCTTTCTCTAACCTCTTTAGGTAATTCAGCCATTTCTGCAATCCCGCCTGCATTGTCTGAAATTGGTCCATATGCATCGACGGCCAATTGAATCCCGGTATTTGCAAGCAT